>NZ_JBHXQN010000031.1:0-83571 GCF_042717785.1 Streptomyces sp. NPDC058619 | reverse complement strand
AGGAGTGCTTCTTTCCACGCGACGACCTGGACCCTAGACAAGTCCCATCGTTGCAGGTCAGGAGCACTCTTCTCGTTTCCGATCATCCATCGGACACGCAGCCACGTGAAAGCGCGAGGCTAAGCGGGGCACCATCGCGCCCCAAGCGTTGATCGACCGGCGGCGCTGGCCAGCCTTTGCACCGTTTCATAACCACCGCGCATGCTCCGAAGGCCCCCGCCGATAGGGAGCTTCTGCCCTATTGCTAGGCCAGACGGAATTTGAGCGATACATACAAACCAAACGGACGCCCCGGTCATCAGCTTCGAGTGCACGAATGCGCTCCTATATGAGCTCGTAACACGATCATGAGTCGGGCTTGTTGAGGCGTCGCCAGCAGATGAGGCTGCAGGCGAGGGAGACGAAGGCGTCGTGGAGTTCGGTGCGCCGTTCCCATCGGACGGCGAGTCGTTTGAACTGGTGGAGCAGGGCGAAGGTCTGCTCGACGACGTAGCGGAGCTTGCCCATGCCCTTGATGTTCGGGGATCCCCGGCGGGAGATGACGGGCAGGATCCGACGTTTGCACAGCTCATCGCGGTTGGGGTTGGAGTCGTAGCCCTTGTCTCCCAGCAGGGCTTCCGGACGCCTGCGGGGGCGGCCGGGGCGGCCCGCGACAGGTGGGATGCCATCGACGAGGGCGAGGGTCTGCGTGACATCGTTGACGTTCGCCGCGGTCGTGATGACTTTGAGCGGGGTGCCGCGTCCGTCGCAGATCAGGTGGTGCTTGCTGCCTGTCTTCCGCCGGTCGACCGGCGACGGACCGGTGTCGGCGCCCCCTTTTTCGCGCGGATGTGTGAGCCGTCCACGCAGGCCCTGGACCAGTCGAGGCGGCCGGCCGCGTTCAACTCGGTGAGCAGGATCCGGTGCAGCTGGTCGAAGACACCTGCCTGTTGCCACCGCTCCAAGCCTCTCCAACAGGTCTGCCCGGAGCCGAACCTCGGCTCCAGCGGCAGGAGTTGCCAGGCAACGTCGTTGCAGAGGACGTACAGGATGCCCTGCGGACACAGCCGGTCGGACACCGGCCGAGGCCCTGGTGACCTCGTCGGCCAGGGCGGCAGCAGCGGCTCGATCAGCGCCCACAAGTCGTCGTTCACGATCCACGGCCGAGTACTCACACCATCCCGAACGGCCGAATCGTCACACCGGTCACGGCTGACCAGGACATCTCACCAAGATCCTGTTACGGGCTCTACAGAGTCGGGATGGCGGGATTTGCACCCACCACCTCTTCGCCTGGATCTGCTCGTCGCTGCACATGGTCCCGTTGGTGCACACGCCCACAGCCAGCCGGCCTCGCGGAAGACGGCGATGGTCTCGATCAGGTCCTCGTGCAGAACGGCTCGCCGCCGGTCGGAGTGACCCTCTTGACGCGGGCCTCGGCGAGCTGAGGCATCAGCTGTTGTCGTGGACGGCGTCCTCGATCTGCCGGGCCTCGTAGCGGACCGTGCGGGTGGTGCGGCTGAAGTACTTCTCGCCGTGGAGCAGCATTCCGTCGGCGGTGCGCACCCGGTATCGCGAGCTCCGCAGTTTCGCGCTGACGGCCGTGATCTCCCCGTCCGGGGCGATGGGGACGTGGTCGGCGTTCGCGGTCTGCGAGCCGGGCACGCGCCGGTCGAAGAGCCCGAACCATCCCTCGGCGGCGAGGGGATGCAGCAGGGCGGCGGTCCGGCATTCTCCCTCGGCGCCGGCCTCCCGCCGGGGTCTGCGGCAAACCCACGTAAGCCCCTGATCGGGTGCCGCACGTCGTCAACCACTCGAACGTGTGAGTTCAAAAACGACCAGGCAGGCGGCTCTTGCCCCAGAGGCCAGGTCCGTATTCACGTTCGAGATATTCGCCTGTCCGGGGCCGTTACGGCCCCGGATCCGGCGCGTTCTTAGAGCATCAGTGCCAACCGGCCGCCCAGACGGAGGACCCCATGAACACTGAGCCCACTCCCGCCCATCGCCCCGAATTCGAACAGCGGCGGCGGTCCCCGCTCGCCTTCCAGTCCTGCGGACCGCAGAAGTCCGACGTCTACGCGCGCCGCTCAGTGCGACTGGATATGAGGTGGGGGCATGAGCACCGGTGGTGACGCAGAGGGCATCCGCCGGGGCGGCGTGCCCGGCCCGCGCGGTGCGGAACTTCCGCTGCCGCCCGCCGCCGTGCCGGCCGGGCCGCACGACGGTGACATCGCCGACGGCCTGGCGGAGGCGCACTGGTCCGTGTACGACGGCGCCGCGTCCGAGGCCACGGTGGGACGGATCCTCGCGCGTCTGCCGCGGATCGTGCGTCAGATCGGCTGGCTGGCGTCGACCTGGCCCTCCAGGCGGGAGCCCGGCCGGCCTGATGCCGGACGGGCACCCCGCGAATCCAGGAGTATCCGCGCCTACGGGTCACCCTGACGGTCCACCCCCCATAGCGGGGACGGCGCGGGGTGCCGAGCAGGCAGCGCAGGGGCCCAGGTCCGGGCGCTCCGGGTGGAGCAGCGGCCACTGGTGCACGATCCGGTCCGCGCCGGCGGCGAGCAGCCGGTCGTACCCACGCGGCGGCGGTCTCCTCGTCGCCCCGCCCGTCGAACGGCGTCGGCGTCCGCTCCCACCGGGCGGACCAGTCGACCGCCGCGCCGCGCAAGCTGGGCGGATACCAGGGCAGGACGCAAGGCACGTCCTGACCGGGTGCGGGCGATGTCGATCCCGGGGGCGACACGCCCGCCCGCCCTGCACATCCTGATCCGCGGGGCGCCGTACTGAGGGAGCGGTACGGCGCCCCGGCGCCCTGCCTGAGCCGTCGGCGGCTCAGGCAGGGGCCGCGCTCAGCTGCTCGACCACGAGGTCGGCCAGCACCTGCGGTGTCGGGCACTCGTAGAGGAGGTCCGCGGGCCACTCCAAGCCGGTCAACCGGGTCAGGTGGTCGCGCAGTTCGAGCGCGGTGACCGAGGTCAGGCCCATGTCGAAGAACTCGCCCTCGGCGTCGATCTCGGACGCGGACTCGTACCCGAGCACGGCGGCCGCGAGGCCCCGCACACCGCCGAGCACGACCTCCGCCCACTCTGCGCGGGGGAGTCCCGCGAGGGTGGCCCGGAGTTCGAAGTCCTCGGGCTGCGGCCCGTCGGGCGCGGGCTCCTGCACGGGCTCCGGTACGGGCACGGGCTCCGGTACGGGCACGGGCTCGGGCTCCGGCGTGAGGTCCGTCGCCTCTTCCGTAGCCTCCTCGGGCTCCGCGGCCGGCGCGGTCCGCGTCACGGGCGCGGCGTCCAGGAGGCGTACGGCCGTCTCCTCGGTGGACATGGCCCGCCACAGCCCGCTCACCGCGGCCCTCGGGTCGAGGTCCGGGTGGACCGCCACGGCGAGCGAGGCTCCCGCTTCCAGCACGGTCTCCCCCACGGACACGACGGCCACCAGCGGCGCCGCCACGTCCTCGAACCCGCTGCCGGCCCGGACGATCGCCGCCGCGATCCGTACGGTCCCCTCCGCATCCCCGAACTCCACAGCGCCGGACGGGCGGTCGGCACCGCCGGCCACCAGGCAGCGCGCCCCCGACGCGAGCACGGCGTCGACGGTCGCCGCGGTGAGCGCGTCCGCCGGGCCGGCCACCAGGACGTCCCCCTCGGGACGCCACACGCCGGTCCGGCCCAGCGGCTCGTAGGCGCGTACGAACATGCCGTCCGGCTCGATCCGGGTCTCCCGGTACCCCTCGGCGACGGCCGCGCACAGGCGGCTGCGCGCGGGCGCGTCGAGCTCCTTCGGAAGGGTCACGGCGTGGTCGCAGGCGGGCACCACGCCGCCGCCGTCGACGAGGGCCCACCGGGGCACCCCCGCCTCGGCGACCGGTTCGGTCCCCGGCAGGGCCACCACGAGGTCCGGGCGCCCGGCACCTCCCGAGCGGACCCGGGCTCCGTGCCGAACCAGGGCGCCCGCGACCGCGTCGGCCAGGTCCTCGTTACCTGCGGAGGGGGCGAGCAACAAGACGTCGTACGCGAGTTCGGGGGCTGGGCCGTCCGGCATCCGCTTCCACCGCGCCCCCTCCAGGACCGGCGCCGCCGCTCCGGAGCGCAGCCGGCCGAGGGCGTCGAGCACCTGGGCCGGTGTCTCGTCGCCCCGCAGGTTCAGCAGGTCGAGGGCGGCGCCGAGGTCAGCGCTGTCGACAGCCGACCAGAACGGATCGAGCGCGGGCGCCCGCTCCCCCGCCTCGGGTACGAGTACGCCCCCGGCCTGCGCCACGGCGGTCGGCTCGGGCCAGTAACGGCGGTCTTGGAAGGCGTACCTCGGAAGCCGCACCGGGGTCGTCGGCCGCCCGGCGTGGACGGCCGCCCAGTCGGCCTCCACTCCGTGGGTGTGCAGGAGCCCCAGGGCCTCGACGGCGGTGCGCACGTCGTCGCGGTCGCGGCGCAGCAGGGAGACGGGGCGCACCGGGTGGCCGGGCAGACACGTTTCGACGGCCGGCGCGAGGACGGCGTCGGGCCCCAGTTCCAGGAAGGCCGTGGCTCCGTTCCCGTGGGCCTCGCGGACGGCGTCGAAGAAGCGCACAGGGCCGCGCAGTTGGTCCACCCAGTAGTCGGGGGTGTCCATCGCGTGAGCGGTGCGGACGGTGGAGAGGACCGGGATTCCGGGCCGTCCGAAGCGGACCTCGGCGGCGGCCGCCCGGAACTCGGCGAGCGCCGGGTCCACGCGGGGCGAGTGGAAGGCGACGTCCACGCGCAGCCGGTGAGTGCGGTGCCCGCGCTCCGAGAGTTCCCAGGCCGCGGAGAGGACCTCCTCCTCGTCCCCGGACAGGACGACCGACCGGGGTCCGTTCACGGCGGCGATGCCCACACGGTCGGCGCGGCCCTCCAAGACGGCGAGGACTTCCTCCTCCGGCGCCCGTACGGCCACCACGGCTCCCCCTGTGGGCAGTTCGCCAAGGACCCGGCCGCGGACGGCGACGAGGGCGGCGGCGTCGGCGAGCGGCATCAGGCCCGAGACGCAGGCCGCCGAGAGCTCGCCGATGGAGTGCCCGATCAGGGAGTCGGGGGTGACGCCCCAGTTCGACAGCAGCCGGAACTGGGCCACTTGGAGGGCGAAGAGGGCCGGCTGGGCGTAGACGGTGCGGTCCAGCAGGCTCCCCCGATCGAAGACCGCTTCGCGCAGCGGGGTGTCGAGCTGGAAGTGCGCGGACACCTCGTCGAAGGCCTGCGCGTACACGGGGAAGGTCTCGTACAGGCCCCTTCCCATCGCGGGGAGCTGGCTGCCCTGCCCGGTGAAGAGCAGGGTGAGCCGCTGCCCGACGGCGCGCGCCCGGCGCAGGCCGTCGCCCGTGCCGTCGGACGCCAGGGCCGTAAGGGCGGCGCGCCGCTGCTGTGCGTCGGCGCCGGTCACCATGGCCCGGTGGCGGTGGGCGGCCCGGGTGGTGGACAGGGCCCGGGCCACGGCGGGGAGGTCGGAGGTGTCCGACTCCAGCAGTCGCCGGGCCTGGCCGCGCAGGGCCTGCTCGGAGCGCGCCGACAGCAGCCAGGGCACGCCGTCCAGGACGGGCAGCGGCTCCGGGGTGTCCTCGGCGCTGGGTGCCTGCTCGATCAGCACGTGCACGTTGGTGCCGCTGATGCCGAAGGAGGAGACCCCCATGCGGCGCGGCCCGGTCTCATCGGGCCATGACCGCGCCCGGTCCAGCAGGGCGATGTCGCCGGCGGTCCAGTCGACGTGCGGGGAGGGCTCGTCGATGTGCAGGCTCCGGGGCAGCAGGCCGTTGCGGATGGACAGGACCGCCTTGATCACTCCCGCGATGCCGGCGGCCGCCTGGACGTGGCCCACGTTGGATTTGAGCGAGCCGAGCAGCAGCGGGGCCGGTCGGTCCTGGCCGTAGACCGCGAGGAGCGCCTGCGCCTCGATGGGGTCGCCGAGGGCCGTGCCGGTGCCGTGCGCCTCGACGGCGGCGACGTCGGCGGGGAGCAGGCCGGCCGCGGCGAGCGCCGCGCGCATCACCTTCTCCTGGGCCGCGCCGTTGGGGGCGGTGAGGCCGTTGCTGGCGCCGTCGGAGTTGAGGGCGCTGCCGCGCAGTACGGCCAGCACCTCGTGGCCCTGGGCGCGGGCCCGGGAGAGGCGTTCGACGAGCACCACTCCGGCGCCCTCGCCCAGTGCGGTGCCGTCGGCCGCGGCGGCGAATGGCTTGCACCGTCCGTCGGCGGCCAGTCCGCGCTGGCGGCTGAACTCGACGAAGGGCACCGGTGTGGACAGCACGGTCACTCCGCCGGCGAGCGCGAGGTCGCACTCCCCTGCCCGTACCGCCTGGGCGGCGAGGTGCAGGGCGGTCAGCGAGGAGGAGCAGGCCGTGTCGACGGTGACGGTCGGGCCTTCCAAGCCGTAGGTGTAGGCGACCCGTCCGGACAGGACGCCGCCGCCGACGCCCGGGGCGAGGAAGCCCTCGGCGGCGGCGTTCTCCAAGAGGCGGCCGTAGTCCTGGTACATGGCGCCCACGAACACGCCCGTCCGGGTGCCGCGCAGCGAGGCCGGGTCGATGCCGGCGTCCTCGCAGGCCTCCCAGACGGTTTCCAGCAGGATCCGCTGCTGAGGGTCCATCGCGACGGCCTCGCGGGGCGCCACCCCGAAGAAGGCGGCGTCGAAGGCGGTCGCGTCGGCCAGGAAACCTCCGTGCCGGGTGTAGGTGGTGCCGGGGGCGGCCGGGTCGGGGTCGTAGAGGCGCTCCAGGGGCCAGCCCCGGTCGTCGGGGAACGGACCGATGCCGTCGCGTTCGCAGACCAGCATCTCCCAGAGGTCATCGGGTGTGCGGACGCCGCCGGGGAGCCGGCATCCGAGGCCGACGAGGACGACGGGGTCGTCCGCGTCGGCGGCCGGGGCGCGGACCGCGGGAGCGGCCGCCGAAGCCGTGCCCGCGAGGAGTTCGTCCAGGTGGCGGGCGACCGCCGCGGGGTTGGGGTGGCTGAACACCAGGGTGGCTGGCAGGCGCAGGCCCGTGGCTCCGGCGAGCCGGTTGCGCAGTTCGACGGCGGCGAGCGAGCCGAAGCCGGCGTCCTTGAAGGCCCGGCCGGGGTCGACCGCCTCCGGCGAGGCGTGTCCGAGGACGGCGGCGGTGTGCCCGACGACCAGGTCGAGCAGGGTGCGCAGGCGGTCGGGGCCGGTCTTCCCGGCGAGGCGGGCGGCCAGTTCGGAGACGGCGGCGCCGCCCCCGAGGGCGGCGGTACGGCGCGCCGGTTTCCCGGACAGGTCGCGCAGCGGCGCGGGGACGTCCTCACCCTGTGCCCGCAGGGCGCCGGGGTCGAGCCGGATCGGGGCGAGCACCGGCTCGTCCGAGGCCAGGGCGGCGTCCAGGGCGGCGAGTGCGTCCGCGGTCGGGAGCGGGTGGAAGCCGGAACGGCCCAGGCGGGCCCGGTCGACGCCGTCCGTCATGCCGCTGGTGGCGTCCCACAGGCCCCAGGCCAGGGAGATCCCGGGCAGGCCCTCGGCGTGGCGGCGGCGGGCCAGGGCATCGAGGCCGGCGTTGGCGGCGGCGTAGTTGGCCTGGCCGAGGCCGCCGAGGATGCCCACGGCCGAGGAGAACAGCACCAGGCGCGCCTGGGGCAGCAGTTCGTGGAGGTGGAGCGCGGCGTCGAGCTTCGCCCCGAGCACGCGGGCGAGGCGTTCGGGGGTCAGTCCGGTCACCAGGCCGTCGTCGAGGACGCCGGCGGCGTGGACGACGGTCGTGAAGGAGGCTCCGCCGGCCAGGACCGCGAGAGCGGCGCGGTCGGTGACGTCGCAGGCGACGGCCCGGACCTGTGCTCCGGCCCCGGTCAGTTCCTCCGTGAGGGCGGCCATGCCGGGTGCCTCGGAGCCGCGTCGGCCGGCCAGCACCAGGTCGCGTACGCCGTGTGCATGGACGAGGTGCCGGGCGACGAGCTGCCCCAGGGTGCCGGAGGCACCGGTCACCAGGGTCCTGCCGAGCTCGCCGGTCCCCGCCGGAGCGGGAAGGGCGCGGACCAGCCGGGGTACGGTCGCGATCCCGGACGTCAGGGTGAGCTGGGGCTCGTCCGTGGCGAGGGCGGCGGGGATCGCGGCGAGGGTGGTCTCGTCGAGGTCGGCCAGGTCGAGCAGCCGGAAACGGCCGGGGTGTTCGAGCTGGGCGGACCGTACGAGACCCGCGACGGCGGCTTCCGCCACGTCGTGGTGGACCCGGCGGGTGACGAGGACGAGCGAGGAGTCCGTGTGGCTCTCGTCCGCCAGCCAGTCGTGGACGAGGGCGAGCGCGCCGCGCACGGCCTCTCCGGGCTCGCCGGCCGGAACCGGCACCAGGACGTGGCGGGCGGGGTCCAGGGTGGGCTGCTTCCCCAGCTGCTGGGAGAGTTCCGGGTCGCGTACGGCGTAGTCCTCGTGCCCGCCGCCGGGCAGGGCCCGGGTCACCCGGTCGGGGCGCAGCAGGTCGCCCCGGTCCGGGCGGCCGAGGGCGCCCGCCGGAATCTCGCGGAGCACGAGGGTGTCGACCGAGGCGACGGGTGCCCCGGTGGTATCGGTGAGGGTGAGGCGGACGGCGTCGGGGCCGACGGCGGACAGGGTCACGCGCACCGTGTCGGCGCCCGCGGCGTGGAAGCGCAGGCCCTGCCATTCGAAGGGCAGCGCGGGGCGGCGGCCGTCTCCCGTGGTGAGGAACCCGCCGAGGGCGACAGGGTGCAGGCACGCGTCGAGCAGGGCCGGGTGGAGGGTGAACGCGCCGGCCTGGTCGGCGTCGGGCAGGGCGACTTCGGCGTGGAGGTCCCCGTCGCGTCCCCGCCACAGCGCCCGCAGGCCGCGGAAGGCCGGGCCGTAGGTCAGGCCCGCGTCCTCCAGGGTCGCGTAGAGGGCTTCGACGTCCTGGGGTTCGGCGCCGGACGGCGGCCACGCGGTGGTGGCGGGCACCGGTGGGGCGGCGTCGGGCAGGAGCACGCCGGTGGCGTGCGTGGTCCAGTGGCCCGCCCCGGTGAGGGTGTGCAGGGTCAGTCCGCGCGAGCCGTCCTCGGCCGGGGCCGTGATGTCCACGCGCAGCCGGATGTCGCCCTCGTCGGGGAGGAGAACCGGGGTGAGCAGGGTGAGCTGGTCGACGGCGGCGCAGCCGGCCTCGTCCGCCGCCCGGGAGGCGAGCTCCGCGAGGGCCGCGCCCGGCAGGACCACCTGTCCTTCGACCGTGTGGTCGGCGAGCCAGGGCTGGGCGGCCAGGCCGAGCCGGCCGGTGAGCACCAGGCCCCCACCGGCGGGCAGGGCGGCGCGCAGGACGGGGTGGTCGACCTCGTCGAGGCCCAGGGCGCCCGCGCCGCCGGCGCCAGGGCCGGGGCCGGGGCGCAGCCAGTACGGCTCGGTGAGGAAGGTGGTGGTGGGCAGGTCGATCCGGCGGGCTTCGGGCCAGAGCGCGGACCAGTCGGGGCGTACGCCCTTCACGTACAGCTGGGCGAGGGCGTGCAACAGCTGCTCGGGGCCGCCTTCGTCGCGGCGCAGGGTGTGGGCGACGGCGGTGTCGGTTCCCAGCGCGTCGACGGTCTCCTGTGCGCCGGTCGTGACCACCGGGTGGGGGCTGACCTCCAGCAGGGTGGTGCAGTCGCGCCGGACGAGGGCGGTGACGGCCTCGTCGAAGCGGACGGTCTCGCGCAGGTTCCGGTACCAGTAGTCGGCGTCGAAGGCGTCGGCGGCCTCGATCCAGCGGCCTTCCACGGAGGAGAAGAAGGGGATTTCGGGGGCGAGCGGCCTGACGGGGGCGAGGGCCTCCAGGACCTGTGCGCGGACGCCTTCCACGTGTGCGCTGTGCGAGGCGTAGTCCACGTCGACGCGCCGGGCCCGTACGCCGTCCTCCTCGCAGCCGGCGAAGAGTTCGTCGAGGGCGTCGGTGTCGCCGGAGACGACCACGGAGGCCGCGCCGTTGACGGCGGCCAGCGACAGCCTGCCGTCCCAGCGGCGGAGCCGGTCGCGTGCCTCGTCGGCGGGCAGCGCGAGGGACACCATGCCGCCGCGGCCCGAGAGGGTGGTCAGGGCCCGGCTGCGCAGGGCGACGACGCGGGCGGCGTCCTGGAGGGTGAGGGCGCCGGCCACGCAGGCGGCGGCGATCTCGCCCTGGCTGTGTCCGGCGACGGCTGCCGGGCGGACGCCGAGGGAGCGCCACACCTCGGCGAGGGCGACCATGACGGCGAACAGGGCGGGCTGGACGACGTCGACCCGGTCCAAATCCTGGTCCCCGCGCAGGACCGCGGTCAGCTCGAAGTCCACGTAGGGGGCCAGGGCGGTCTCGCACTGGGCTATTCGCTCCCGGAACACCGCGTTGGTGTCCAGCAGGCGCACGGCCATGTCCCGCCACTGCGAACCCTGGCCGGGGAAGAGGAAGGCCACCCCGCCGCTCTGCCCGGTGGTCCCTTCGACGACGGTGGGCGAGGGCCGGCCGGCGGCCAGGTCGTCCAGCGCGGCGAGGAGTTCGGCCCGGTCGCCGCCGAGGGCGACCGCGCGGTGCTCGTGGGAGGCGCGGGTGGTGGCCAGGGAGAGGGCCACGTCCTCGGGGCGCGGTTCCTTCGGGTGCCCGGTCAGAAAGGCGGTGAGGGTGGCGGCCTGGGCGCGCAGCGCGGCGTCGGAGCGGGCGGACAGGGTCCAGGCCAGGGGGCCGGGCCGGGCGGGCGACGTCGCGGGGCTCTCGGCGCCCGCCGCGTCCGTCGGCCGGTCGTCGTGCCGTTCGGTGGTCCGGTCGTCCACCGGTAGCGGAGGTTCCTCGAGGATCACGTGGGCGTTGGTGCCGCTGACCCCGAAGGAGGACACGGCCGCTCGGCGGGGTTCCGTCCCGGCGGGCCAGGGTGCGTCCTCGGTGAGGAGTTCCACACCGCCCGCCGACCAGTCCACGTACGGGGTCGGGGCGTCGAGGTGCAGGGTCCGGGGCAGTACCCCGTGCCGCATGGCCATGACCGTCTTGACGATCCCGGCGACACCGGCGGCGGCCTGGGTGTGCCCCAGGTTGGACTTGACCGATCCCAGGCGCAGCGCCCGGGTGCGCTGCCTGCCGTAGGCGGCGATCACGGCCTGGGCCTCCACCGGGTCCCCGAGGGGGGTGCCGGTGCCGTGTGCCTCCACCGCGTCGACCTGCTGTGGGGTCAGGCCGGCGTCGACGAGGGCCTCGCGGATGACGCGTTGCTGGGCGGGGCCGTTGGGCGCGGTGAGGCCGTTGCTGGCGCCGTCGGAGTTGACGGCGGTACCCCGGACCACGGCGAGTACGCGGCGGCCGGCGGCCAGGGCGGTCGCGAGGCGTTCGACGACGATGACGCCGGCGCCCTCGGACCAGGCGGTGCCGTCCGCCCCGGCGGCGAAGGGCTTGCAGCGGCCGTCGGGGGCCAGGCCGCGCTGGCGGCTGAACTCCACGAAGGCGGCGGGGGTGGCCATCACCGTGGCCCCTCCGACGAGGGCCATGTCGCACTCGGCCCGGCGCAGGGACCGGACGGCCAGGTGGAGGGCAACGAGCGACGAGGAGCAGGCGGTGTCCACCGTGATGGCGGGGCCGCGCAGGCCCAGCTGGTAGGCGACGCGGCCGGAGACGACGCTGCCGGCGCCCTGGGCGCCCGGGTAGTCGTGGTGCATGACGCCGGTGAACACGCCGGTACGGCTGTCGCGCAGTGAGCTCGGGTCCAGGCCGGCGCGCTCGAGGGCCTCCCAGGACGTCTGGAGGATCAGGCGCTGCTGGGGGTCGGTGTGGAGCGCCTCCTTGGGCGAGATCCCGAAGAATCCCGCGTCGAACCGGGCGGCGCCGTGCAGGAATCCGCCCTCGCGGACGGTGGTCGTGCCCGGATGGTCGGGGTCGGGGTGGTGGAGCGCGTCCAGGTCCCAGCCCCGGTCACCGGGGAAGGGGGTGATCCCGTCCCGGCCCTCGGCGACGAGCGACCACAGATCGTCGGGTGACTCGACGCCGCCCGGGTAGTGGCAGGCCATGCCGACGATGGCGACCGGCCCGGCGGATCGCTCCTCCACGTCGCGCAGCCGCTGCCGCGTCGACTGCAGTTCCGCGGTCACCCGGCGCAGGTAGTCGCGGAGCTTGTCCTCGTTGGTCATCGGGAGCGTTCCTCCAGTCCCGGCAGCGGGCTGCCGAGCTCGGCGTCGATCAGGGCGAAGACCTCGTCGTCGGTCGCCGAGGCGAACGTGGTGACGGGTTCAGTCGCGGTGTGGGGTGTCAGGTGGTCGAGCAGGCCGCGGACGCGGTCTGCGGTGCGGTCGCGGGACACGTCGTCCGTGGCCGCCGCCGTTAGGGCGGCGGCCAGGCGGTCGAAGGCAGCGAACAGGGTCGGCAGGTCGGTCGCCTCGGACTCGCCGGCGAACCGCTCGTCGAGGTGGGTGACCAGATCGGCCGGGGTGGGGTGGTCGAAGACGAGCGTGGCCTCCAGCGACAGGCCGACGGCCGCGCCCAGCCGGTTGCGGAACTCGATGGAGCTCAGCGAGTCGAAGCCGAGTTCCTGGAAGGACCGGTCGGATTCGATCATGGTGGCGTCCGCGTAGCCGAGGACGGCCGCGGCCTGTCCCCGGACCAGCGCAGACAGCCTGGCGCGCCGCTCGTCGGGACCGAGGTGGGCCAGGCCCGGGTCGGCGACGCCGGCTGCCGCCGGGGTCCGCACCAGGCTGCGCAGCACGTGCGGTACGACGGCGGCCGGACCGCGCCCGAGCCGCAGGACGGTGACCGCCGGGTGTGGTCCGGCGAGGGCCGCGTCGAGCAGGCCGAGGGCCGCCTCGGTGGGGAGCGGCTCGATGCCGCCGCGGGCCAGGCGGTCCCGGTCGGCGGCCATGCCCGCGTCGAGCGCCCACGGCCCCCAGGCCACGGACACGGCCCGGCGGCCGGATGCGGCGCGCTGCCGGGCGAGGGCGTCCAGGAAGGCGTTGGCGGCGGCGTAGTTGCCCTGCCCCGGGCCGCCCAGTACGCCCGCCACGGAGGAGAACAGCACCAGTTCGGCTTCGGGCAGCAGTTCGTCGAGGTGGGCGGCGCCTTCGGTCTTGGGCCGCAGCACCCGCTCCAGGCGCTCCGCGTCGAGGGCGGTGACCACCCCGTCGTCGAGAACTCCTGCTGCGTGCACGGCCATGGTCACCCGGCGGCCGGCCAGCAGGGTCTCCAGGGCGGCGCGATCGGCCACGTCACAGGCGGCCGCCTCGACCCGGGCGTCCAACCCGGCCAGCCCCGCCGGGACCCGGCCGCTGCGGCTGACCAGCAGCAGGTCGCGCACGCCGTGCCGCTCCACGAGGTGGCGGACCACCGGTCCGGCGAGGGCGCCGCTCGCACCGGTCACCAGGACGGTACCGGTCGGGCGCGGTTCGGGCGCCGGCGCCGCGGCCGGTACTCGGACCAGCCGGGCTCCCAGCACCCGGCCGTCGAGAAGGCGCAGATGCGGCTCGTCGGAACCGAGCGCGCGGTGCAGCGGCGCGAGGTCCACGGCGTCCACGAGGCCGAAGCGGCCCGGGTGTTCGGACTGGGCGGAGCGCACCAATCCCCAGGCCGCGGCCGTGGCCAGGCCTGGGGCGGTGGTGAGGAGGACCAGACGCGCGGACGCGAACCGCTGGTCGGACAGCCACTGCTGGAGCCGGCCGAGCACCTCGGTGGTGAGGGCGCGGGCGGCCGAGGCCCCCTCGGCGGCACCGGACGGGGCTGCCGGGACGGGCAGGACCACCACCGGCGGCACGTCCGCCAGGGCGTCCAACTCCTCGGCCCGCACCAGCTGCGCCCCGGAAGCCTCCAGGGCTGCGCCGATCCCGTCCGGGTCCGGGCCGACGACCGCGTAGCGGGCCCCCGGTGACGGCTCGGGGGTCTCGACGGGCAGCCACTCCACATGGTGGAGCGGCTCGACCGGAGCGTCTGCCCGGCGCAGCACCACCGAGTCGACGGAGGCCACGGGCGCACCTGCGTGGTCCGTGAGGAGGAGCTCGACCGCGTCGGCCCGGTGGTGGACCACCCGTACCCGGGCGGCGGTCGCACCGGGGGCGTGCACGCGTACGCCGGACCAGGCGAACGGCAGGTAGGGACTGTCCCCGTCCAGGGCCGAGGTGAGGGCCACCGTGTGCAGGGCGGCGTCGAGGAGCACCGGGTGCAGCGCGTGCGCCCCGGGATCGCCATCGGGTACGACGACCTCCGCGAAGACGGCGTCGGCGGTGCGCCAGGCGCGGCGCAGACCCCGGAAGGCGGGCCCGTACCCCGTGAGCGTCGCGTAGAGGCGGGTGACGTCGAGTTCCTCGGCGTCCCCGGGCAGGGCCGGGGCGGCAGGGGGCTCCTCGGGCGCGGGGGCGAGGACGCCGGTGGCGTGGCTCGTCCAGCCGCCGTCCCCGGTGCGGGCGTGGATCCGGAAGGCCCGCGTCCCGTCGGGCTCGGCGAGGTCAACCACGAGGCGCAGGTCGGCCACGCAGGATGCCAGCGGAGTGTGGGTGACGAGTTCGGCGATCCGGGGGCAGTGCAGCCGGGCTCCCGCCCGGAGGGCCAGGTCGACGAAGTACGTCCCGGGAACCAATACGACGCCGTCCACGGTGTGATCGGCCAGCCAGGGCCGCTCCGCCGTGGAGATCCGCGTACTGAACACGTGTCCGTCCGGAAGTTCGACCTCTTCGGCCGCGCCCGGGGAACTCCCGGACGGGGTGCGGGTGGTGTCGACCCAGTGGCGCTCGCGGGCGAACGGGTAGCCGGGCAGCGAGAGCCGCTGCGGCCGGTCGGGCGCGGGCAGGCTGATCGCGGCGCCCTCGACCCAGCCCCGGGCCAGCTCGCGCAGGTCGTCGCCGTGGACCGGTGCGGCGGAGCGGCGCCTGCGTCCGCGGTGCCAGCCCGTACCGGTGCGGAGCGCGTCGGCGAACTCGGCCGTCGTCGTGGCGACGACGGCGAGCCGCTCGTCGAGGTGGTCGCGTCCGGACCAGAGCGTGAAGGCGAGCGCCGCCGGGTCCACGCCGCCGCCGGTACCGGTGAGGCGGCGCGTCAGCTCGGCCGGGGTCGTCCCCCCGTCGACGCGGAGCCGGACGCCGAACTCCACCTCGACGCGCCGGGCGAGGCGGGACAGGCGCGGGTAGTCGAGGCCGAGTTCCGCGAGGGGTTCACCGGGATCGACGGGGAAGCCCACGACCTCGGTCAGGATCCGCTGCAGGGCGTCGGGGCCCGCGCGCCGGCCGTCCCGGTCCAGGTGCGCGAGCAGTCGCGCCACGGTCTCGTCGAGCCGGGTGGCGTCCTTCGCCGAGAGCACGAAGAGCCGGGGACGGTCCTCTTCCGGGGCCTGCGAATCCCGCGCGACCGGGTGTTCGGCCAGCACCACGTGGGCGTTGGCGCCGCCCGCGCCGAAGGAACTGATCGCCGCGGTGAGCGGAGCGCCCGTGGGCGGGTTCCAGGGTTCCAGGGTGCGCTGCACGCGGAACCGCGAACCCGCCCAGTCCACCGCCGGGTTGAGCGGCTCGGCGTGCAGGGAGGGCACCAGTTCGCGGTGGCGCATCTGCAGGACGACCTTGGTGAGCGCGGCGATGCCTGCCGCCGACTCCAGGTGGCCGATGTTCGACTTGACGGAGCCGATGGGCCAGGGCCCCCGGCCCGCGCCGACGGCGTCGAAGGCCCGCTCCAGGGCGGTGACCTCGATCGGATCGCCCAGGCTGGTGCCGGTGCCGTGGGCCTCCAGGTAGCCGAGGTCGGCAGGGTCCACTCCCGCCCCCGTGAGCGAGTCGCGGACGAGGGCGGCCTGCGAGGCCGGGTCGGGCACGGAGAACCCGCCGGTGTGACCGCCGTGGTTGAGGGCCGTACCGCGGATGACGGCGTGTACGTGGTCTCCGTCGCGCAGCGCGTCGCGCAGGGGCCTCAGCAGCACCACGCCGACGCCCTCGCCGGGCACGTAGCCATCGCCGCCCTCGCCGAAGGCACGGCAGCGGCCGTCGGTGGAGAGGAAGGACGACTGGCTGAGCAGCAGGTACTTGTTGGGGTGGACGTGCAGGTTGACGCCTCCCGCGAGCGCGGCCTCGCATTCGCCGCGCCGGATCGCCTCGACGGCCAGGTGCAGCGCCGTCAGCGAGGAGGAGCACATGGTGTCGAGCGCGATGCTCGGCCCCTTGAGGTCGAGGAAGTAGGAGACGCGGTTGGCGATCGACGCGCTGAACGATGAGGGCACGAGGCCCGGTTCCTCGCGGACGCCGTGCAGTTGGTACTGGTTGTACATCACGCCCGCGAACACGCCGACGGAACGGCCCCGCCAGGCGGAGGGAGCGTGTCCCGCCTCCTCGAAGGCGTGCCAGGCCTCCTGGAGGAACAGCCGCTCCTGCGGGTCGAGGACTGCGGCCTCGTTGGGCGAGATGTGGAAGAAGACGGCGTCGAACTCGTCGATGCCGTCGACGAATCCGCCCCAGCGGCCGTACGAGCGGCCGGGCACGCCCTTGGAGTCGCTGTGGATCGCACGGTGGTCCCAGCGGTCCGCGGGCACCTCGGTGATGCCGTCACGGCCGGCCTTGAGGTTCTCCCAGAACTCGTCGAGCGTGCGGGCGCCCGGGTAGCGGCCGCTGATCCCCACGACGGCGATCGCGTCGTCCTCGTCCCCGGTGCCGTCGGGGGCCCCCGGCAGGGGGGTCGCGGGGGCGGTGACGGCGGTGACGGCCGCGGCCGGAACGGCGGGGACCGGAACGGCGGGGGTGAACCGTTCGGTGATCTCGGCCGCCGAGCCCACGAGGGCCACCAGATGCGGCCGGCCGCTGCCGGCGGCCCGCAGCATGATGTCCACCGCGGTCGGGGTGTCCATGGCCTTCAGGCCCATCCGGCGCAGTGCGCGGTCGTCGAGCCGCATGCCTCCGTCCGACCAGCCGGGCCACCCGATCGACACGACCCCCGGCTTGCCCTCGGCGAAACCGTCGAGGAAGGCGTTGGCGCACGCGTAGTCGGCCTGGCCCTGGTTCCCCCAGGCGGCGGCCGTGGACGAGCAGAGCACGAGGAAGTCCAGCCCCAGGTCCCGGGTGGCCTCGTACAGCAGGCGGGTGCCGGTGACCTTGGGCGCCAGTACGGCACGGACGTCCGCGGCGCTCTTGCCCGCGATCAGCCCGTCGCGCAGCACACCGGCGGCGTGCACCACCCCGTCCAGCGCGCCGAACCGGGAGAGCGCCCCGTCGACCACGCGGCGCACGTCCTCGGCCCGGGAGACGTCCGCGCCGACCACCTGCACCTCGGCCCCGAGGGCGGTCAGTTCGGCGCTCAGCGCGGCCGTCGCCGCGGAGTCGTTGGCCGTCCGTCCGCAGAGCACGAGCCGGGCCCGCACGGTCCGCGCCAGGTGCCGGGCCAGGGACAGGCCCACGCCGCCGAGCCCGCCCGTGATCAGGTACACGCCTCGTTCGCGCAGCCGGGCCGGGTGGGCCGGGGCCGGGGTGGGCAGGATCTCTCGCACCATGCGCCTGCCCGCTTCGTAGCGCACTTCCCCGTCCGGTACGCCCGCGGCAAGCTCGGCCAGGGCATCGGCGCGCTCCGGGGAGCACACCACCGCGGCGCGTACGCCGGGCTGCTCCCGGTGGAGCGTGCGCAGCAGACCCGCGACCGCCGAGGCCGCCGCACCCAGGGGCAGGTGACAGACGATGCGTACGGGGCTGCGCCGGTTGCCCAGCAGGGCGGCCGCGAAGCCTGTCAGGGCGACGGCCTCGCCCTCGACGTCCTGCGAATCGGCGGGGGTCCAGAGCACGTCGGAGGCGTCGTGCTCGGTCAGCAGGGCCGCCCAGTCGCGCGCGGTCCTCGCGTCGACGGTCAGGACGGAGGCCGGTGCCGGTGCCGGTGCCGGCGGCAGCGGCGCGTCACGCCAGTGGGGCTCGAACCAGACCACCTCGGCGGGCACGTCCTCGCGTACGCCCTGCTCCTGCGGTGCTCCGACGCCCTGGCGGGCCCCGCCCTCGGGCAGTTCGTACGCGCCCAGGTACTCGACGAGGGCCGCGAAGGAGCTGTGCTCGAACAGCAGGGTGGGCGAGAAGTCGGTGCCGTACGCCCGCTCCAGGTCGGCGGCCATGCCCAGCAGCGCCGTCGAGTCCAGCCCCAGCTCGTAGAAGCCCGCCTCCTCGTCGAACTCGGCCCGGCCGAGCCGTTCGGCGAGCAGGCCGTGCACCAGGCTCGCCGAGGTCTCCCCGAAGGGCATCGCCCCGGACGGCGCGGTCCCGGACGGCTCCGCCGCGCGCGGGGAGCCGTCCAGCCGGGTGATGGCGTCCTCCTCCCGGACGCGCTTCGAGGTGAGGCCCCGCAGCCACAGCAGGACACCGCCGTCGGCGTCGAGGAACCGCAGGTCGCAGGTGGTCAGGTCGCCGGCCGGGCCGGTGGCGCGGGGCGGGGTGGCGTGCACCAGGGTGCGGTCCCCGACCGGCCCCCGGGCCCGGAAGGAGTCGATGAGCATCGGGATGTAGGGCCGGGCCGCCGTGCCGGCCCCGGCCGTGGCGAACTGCGTCGGCAGCAGCGTCGACGAGTCCAGCGCGGCCGGGTGCAGGTGGAAGTAGTCCGCGTACGCGGCGGCCTCCGGGCCCAGCGACAGGTCCGCGAGCAGCTCGCGGTCGCCGACGCGCAGGGTGCCCCGGGCGCGCATGAACTCCCCGTGCTCGATGCCGGTCCGGCGGACGAGTGCGTACAGGTCGGCCATGTCGGCCGTACGAGGCATGCCCGCGCGCAGGGCGGACAGGTCGACGGCCTCGGCCGGGAAGGGCACGTCCAGATGGAGCCGGCAGTCGAGGACCGGCTCGGTCTCGCCCGTGGGGCGGCGGGTTCCGGTGACGGAGACCCGGTAGCCGTCTGCGTCTGCGTCTGCGTCTGCCGTGAACTCCACCCGCAGCTCGGTGTCGAAGTCCGGGCCGGCGGCCACGGGGTTGCGGAACAGCACGCGGCGCAGCTCCACGCGGGAGGTGTCGACACCACGGGCCCGCAGGATCCGGTAGATCATGTCGAGGAACGACACTCCGGGCAGGATGCGCGTGCCGTGCACGCGGTGGTCACGCAGCACCGGGTCGGTACCGCGCACCACCACGGAGCAGGTCAGGCCGTCCAACGGGTTCATTTCTTTCCTTCCGGCACGGCGGAGAACTCAAGCTCGAAGAACGGCACGGGGGCCGGTGCGGGCGTTCGCGCGGGCGGTTGTGCGGGGGTGTGCGCGGGCGGGTCGAACCAGAAGCGCCGCCGCCGGTAGCGGGGCGGGTCCAGCGGTCCGCGCGCGGGGAGGTGGGCTTCGGGTGCCTGGCGCACCACCATGTGGGCGTTGGTGCCGCCGAACCCGAAGGAGCTGACGGCGGCCCGGCGCGTACCGTCGCGGCCCGTGAATCCGCGCGGTTCCCGTACGGGGAACAGCGGGGAGTCCTCGAAGCGGAAACGGCGGTTGAGGGTCGCGCAGTGCAGCGTCGGCGGCAGCTGCGCGTGGTGGACCGACAGCACGACCTTGATCAGTCCGGCCATGCCGGCCGCGCTGAGGGTGTGTCCGATGTTGGTCTTCACGCTGCCTACGCCGCAGAAGCCGACCTCGTCGGTGCGGGCGCGGAAGGCCTCGGTGAGCGCCTTCAGTTCCATCGGGTCACCGATCATGGTGCCGGTGCCGTGGGCCTCCACGTAGCCCAGCTGGGCCGGGGAGACACCGGCGTCGGCCAGGGCCGCCTCGATCACCTCCCGCTGTGCCCGCGGGTTCGGTGTCGTGATGCCCATGGTGCGGCCGTCGTTGTTGACGGCGCTGCCCTCGATCACCGCGTAGATCCGGTCGCCGTCGCGCACGGCGTCGGACAGGCGCTTGAGCAGCAGCGTGCCGGCGCCCTCGCCGAGGACGATGCCGTCGGCCCGCTCGTCGAACGTGTGGCAGCGGCCGGTGGGCGACAGTGCGCCCGCTCCGCTCATCCCGACGAAGGGCACCTCGTCGAGGAGGATGTCGACCCCGGTCGCGAAGGCCAGGTCGCACTCCCCGGTCCGCAGGCCGGCGGCGGCCATGTGCACGGCGACGAGCGCGCTGGAGCAGGCCGTGTCGACGACGACGGACGGTCCTCGCAGGTCGAGGTGGTGGGACAGCTGCGCGGCGATGAAGTTCTGCGCGATTCCGCTGATCGAGTGCGGACCGGCGGCGGCGACGTGCGCGCCGAAGTTCGCCGCACGGGCGCCCGCGAAGACGCCCACGCGCCGGCCCGCGACCTCCTCGGGGGTGAGTCCGGCGTCGGCCAGGCATTCCACGCCGGTCTCCAGGACCTGCCGGACCAGGGGGTCGACGTGTGCGGCCCCGGCCGGGTCGATCCGGAAGTGCTCCGGGTCGAAGTCCTCGATGGCGTCGAGGAAGCCGCCCCACTTGCTGACGGTGGTGCCGGGCTGCGGGTCGGGCCGCCAGAAGCGGTCCTTGTCCCAGCGGGAGGGCGGCACCTCCGTGACGGAGTCCGTCGCGGACATCAGGTTCCGCCAGAACGTCCCGTGGTCCGGGGCGCCGGGGAAGTGGGCGGCGATACCGATGACGGCGATGTCCGCACGCCGCGCGTCCGATCCGGCGACGGGAGCGCCGGACGCGACGGCCTCGGCCGGGGCCGGAGCGGTGGCCTCGGCCGGGGCCGGCGGGACGGCGGGCGCGATGGCCGGGCCGGCGTCCTCCGAAGGGGTCGCGAGGTCCCGCACCCGGTCTCGCAGGGCCTCGGCGAGGAGGGCCACTGTCGGGTTCTCCAGGATGGTCGAGGGCTCCGCGACGACGCCGAGCTCCCGCTCCAGCGCGGCGAGTATCTGGGCGATCATGATCGAGTCCACGCCCAGGTCGGCGAAGTCCTCGTCCCCTCCGATCGCCCCGGGGTCCAGCCGGAGCGTCGAGGCGATGACCCCGGTCACGCGGCGGACGAGGCCGTGCGCGGCCGATACCCCGCGCGGGGCCGCCGACGCAGTCGGCGCGGGCGCCGTCCTGTCCGGCCGGCCCGGCGCGGGCACGGCCAGCAGCCGGGCGGCGTCGAAGCGTCCGGCGTCCACGACGCAGGGCAGCACGACCGGGTCGGAGCCGCTCATGGCGCGGTCCAGCAGGTCCAGCCCCGCCTCGGGGGCCAGGGTGCGCAGGCCGAGGTCCCGGTAGGCCGGGGTGTTGACCTCGGGCATGCCGGCCGCACGCCAGCTCGGCCACTGCAGCGACCGGATGACGGGGGCGGAGGCGCCGCCGGTGGCGGTGCGGTACTCGGCGACGCGGTCCAGCACGGAGTTGGCCAGCGCGTAGTCGCTGAGGCCCACGGCCAGCGCGGGCACGCCGCCCGCGACGGACGAGTACAGCACGACGAAGCGCAGCGGGTCGTCGGCGCAGCCGTCCAGGACGGCCTGGAGCCCCGCGGTCTTCGGTTCCAGGACCCGCTGTACGTCCTCGGTCCGCTTGCCGATGAAGGCCGGGTCGCGCATGACGCCGAGTCCGGCGCAGTGCACGATGCCGACGATCGGGCCCATCTCGCGCCGGGCACGGTCGAGCGCCTCGGCGATCCCGTCCAGCGGGCCGGTCTCGACCACCACCCGGACCCCGGGGCGTTCCAGGGCCGCGAGGTCGCGCAGCCTGGCCGCGAGGGCCGGGTCGGTGCCGGGGTCCGCGACGAGCGCGGGCCACTCGGTCCGGGCGGGCAGCGGGGTGCGGCCGAGAAGCACGAGCCGGTCGGCGCCCCGCTCGACGAGCCGGGCCGCGAGCAGCCGGCCCAGCGCGCCCGTCCCTCCGGTGATCACGACGGTCCGGCCGGCCAGGTCCGCGGACCAGTCGGCGGAGGCGGGCGCCCCCTCGGCGGGGCGCAGCACGGGACGGTGCCGTACGCCCGCCCGTACGCAGGCCTCGGTGACCGGGTCGGTCGCTGCGAGTTCGGCGGCGGCCGCCTCGCGCAGCGCGGCCGGCTCCAGGGTGTCGAGGTCGAGGGTGCGGGCGGACAGGCCGCGGTACTCGGCCGTGAGCATCCGGACGAGGCCCGCGTAGGCCGCGCCGCGCAGCGTGGGCCGCTCGGTCCGGAAGGTGGTGAGCCCCCGGGTCAGGTGGAGGTAGCTGAAGCCGCGGGTGCGGTTCTCGGTGACCAGCTCGCGCAGGAGCGCGATCCGCGACCAGTCGGGGTCCGGCGCGGTGAGTGGTGCGTCCGACACGTCGGCCAGGTCGATCACGGCCGTCGCGAGGCGGGCCGCTTCCGCGAACCGCCGGGCGGCGTCCTCGTCGCCGTCGTCCACGCGGACCACTGCGGCGGCGGGGCCGAAGGCCCTCCTGGCGAGGGACTCGTTCTCGGTGCGGGCCAGCACCAGGATCCCGGCGGGCAGTTCGGCCGGGGGCAGCGGAGCGGCCTCCCATCGCTTGACCAGGAGCAGTGAGGAGTCCTGCGATGCGGACGCGCCCCCCGTGGCGGCCGGCGTCGTGACCGTGAGCCAGTGGCGCTCGCGGGCGAACGGGTAGGTCGGCATGGATGTCGGCTGCGGCCGACCGGTTCGCAGCGCGGCCCAGTCGATGTCGGCGCCGTCCTGCCAGAGCCGCGCGAGCCGGTCGAGCCGTCCCTCCCGGACCAGACGGGCGAGGTACTCGGCGCCCTCCGGTTCGGACAGCCAGGCGTGGTCGCCGTCCGTACCGCCCTGGGCGTATTCGGCCGCGAGGTGGCCGGCCAGCTGCTCGCGCAGGTCGCGGGTGGAACGGGCGACCACCGTGAGCCGGGCGGCCATGGGGACGCGGGCGACCTGGGAGGTGTACGCGAGTGAGGCGAGCGACAGCGCGGGCACGTCCGTGCCGCTGCCATTGCCCGCGTCCGCGTCCGCGTCGAGGAACTCCACCATCGCGGCGGCGTACCGGCGCAGGGCGGCTTCGTCCCTGCCCGACAGCAGGAACACCTCGTCGGCCTCGTCCCGCAGCGGGGCCGGGGGCGTGGTGGCGGGTGCCTCTTCCAGGACGACGTGCGCGTTCACGCCGCCGAAGCCGAAGGAGCTGACGCCCGCGCGCAGCGGCAGAGGCGCGCCGTCGGCGTCCGTGGGCGCCCACGGGGTCGTCTCCCGTACAGGCAGGAACGGCGTACCGGTGAGGTCGATCAGCGGGTTGAGCGTCTGGAGGTGCAGCGTCTTCGGCAGGGTGCGGTGCCGCATCGCCAGCACCACCTTGATGACTCCGGCGACGCCCGCGGCGGGCTCCAGGTGTCCGATGTTGCTCTTCACAGTGCCGACGCCGCAGGGCGTGGCGGGTCCGTCGGCCAGGGTCCGGTGGGCCCGGACGAGGCCGTCGATCTCCACCGGGTCGCCGAGGGCGGTGCCGGTGCCGTGGAGTTCGGTGTAGGACACCGTCCCGACCGGTACCCCCGCGTCCCGGTAGGCCTCGACGAGCAGGGCGGCCTGGGCCAGCGGGTTGGGGGCGGTCAGCGAGGAGGCGTGCCCGCCGTGGCCGACCGCGCTGCCGCGGATCACCGCGTGCACCCGGTCGCCGTCGGCGAGGGCGCGGGAGAGCGGCTTGAGGACGAGTACGCCCACGCCCTCCCCCTTGACGTACCCGTCGGCCGTCGCGTCCAGGGCCTTGCAGCGGCCGTCCGGGGAGAGCACCCCGAGCTGGTTCCCGGCCACCACGGTCTGCGGCGAGAGCACCAGGCTCACGCCGCCGGCGATGGCGAGCTCGCTCTCCCCGGCGCGCAGGGCGCGGACGGCGCGGTGCAGCGCCACCAGGGAGCTGGAACAGGCGGTGTCGATGCTCTCGCTCTGGCCCTTGAGGTCCAGCAGGTACGAGATGCGGTTGGCCAGGATGGTCCGCGCGAGCCCGGTGCCCGCGTGGGGGTTGACCTGTTCGCCGCGCAGGATCATCGACTCGTAGTCGTTGAACTGGACGCCGGCGAAGACGGAGACGCGGCGGCCGGCGAGCCGGTCGGCCCGGCAGCCCGCGTCCTCCAGGGCGGCCCAGGTGTGTTCGAGGAACAGCCGGTGCTGCGGGTCCATGACCTCTGCCTCGGCGGGCGAGATCTTGAAGAACCGCGCGTCGAACCGGTCGACGTCGCTCAGGAAACCGCCCCAGCGGGCGGTGCCGCCGAAGCGCCGGGACACCTCCTGCCAGTCCCAGCGGTCGGCGGGGGTCTCGGTGATCAGGTCCTCACCGTCCCTGAGGTGTCGCCAGAACTCCGCCAGGTCCGCCGAGCCCGGGAAACGTCCGGACATGCCGACGATGGCGACGGCGTCCTCCGGGGTGGGCGCGGTGGACGAAAGAGGGGAAGGGGCGGCGGAGGGGGCGCTGGCGGTGGAGGGGGCGGGCACGACGGCCGGTTCCGCGCTCACGGTGGCGGGCGTCCGGTTCCGTTCCGCCAGGGAGGGGTGTTCCGCGAGCAGGTGCCGGGCGAGCCTCTCGACCGTGTTCTCACCGAACAGGGTCGTCGTTGGCACCGAGACGCCGTAGCGCTCCTCCAGTGCCGCGGAGAGGGACTGGAGCCCGAAGGAGTCCAGTCCGTACTCCCCGAAGCCGGCCTCCGGGTCGAGCGCCTTCGGCGCCAGGCCCAGCAGTTCGGCGACGAGCTCCCGCAGCCGCTCGGTCAGAGCGCCCGCGTGCACGGGAGCGGCGGGGGCGGTGGCAGGCGCCGGGGCGGCCGGGCGGGCGCGGTGCCCGTGCTCCCGGATCCGCATCGCCTCGACCCGCTCGCGCATCCGCTCGGGCGCTCCGGGCAGTACGGCGACCTGGGGGCGTCCCAGCCGCAGGGCTAGGTCGAGCAGCCGTTCGCCCTCCTCGGCCTCCAGGTAGCGGAAACCGGTGTCGGCGAGGTAGCGGCGCTCGTCCTCGGCCTCCACGTGCATGCCTCCGGCACGCCACAGGGGCCAGTCGACCGAGACCGTGTGCCCGCTGCGGCGGCCGGCCGTACGCAGTGCCGCGCGCTCCTCGGCGAAACCGTCGAGGTAGCGGGCGCCGACGGCGTAGTCAACCAGGCCGAAGTCGCCGAGCTGCCCGGCCAGCGAGGAGTACAGGACGAACAGGTCCAGCGGTTCGTCACGGGTCACCTCATCGAGGACACGGGTGCCCTCGAAGCGGGCCCGCAGGTGGGAGCGGAACTCCGCGAGGTCCTTGCCCGGCAGCGGTGTGCGCGAGGCGGTCGCTGCCAGGTGGAAGACCCCGTGCAGCGCGCCCCACTTCTGCTTGACGTCCGCCATGACGCGGGCCATGGCGGCCTGGTCCTCCACGGACGCCTGGAAGTAGGCGACGTCACCGAGGGCGCGCAGGCCGGCGAGCTCCCGGGCCCGGTCCCCGGCGGAGGACCGGCCGGTGAGGGCCACCCGGCTGCCGCGCGACAGCAGCGTGCGGGCGAGCAGCAGCCCGAGGCCGCCGGCGCCGCCGGTCACCAGGTGGACGGCCCCCGGGCGCAGCGGGGACTCCGTGACGGGACTCGGGTCGGTCTCCGTGAGCACGCGCACGGTGCGGCCGGTCACGGAGAGGCGGACGGCTGCCGAGGAGAGCCGCTCGGCGGCCACCTCGGCGAGCAGGGCGGCCGGTTCGACCCGCCCGGCGACGCGTACGACGCCGAAGGCGGTGCCGGGCAGGGCGGCGCGCAGCGAGGTGTCGAACCCTCCCCAGGCCTCCGCCATGGCGCCCTCCGGCACCAGGACCTGGATCCGCGCGGCGGCCCGGGAGGCCGTCATGGCGCGTACGAGCAGGAAGACCGACTCGATGCCCAGGTCCGGGCGCTCGGGGTGGAGCAGCGGCCACTGGTGCACGATCCGGTCCGCGCCGGCGGCGAGCAACCGGGCGTAGTCCTCGGCCTCGCCGGGGCGGATCGTGACGGTGGAGCCCTCGTCGGCGTACGCGGATCCGGCCCGTACGGTGACGGCACCGGGGACCGGCAGGTCGCCGAACACCAGGACCCGGCCCGGGTGCGGGGCGGCGGGCGGCACGGGCTCGGCCACCCATTCGGCCGCGAAGAGACTGACGGGTGCCCGGCCGGCCGGGCCGTCGGCCGCCCCGGAGCCGGACTCGGAAGCGGGCCCGGCATCGGTCCGTGCGACGGACCCGCCATTGGTCCGTGCGACGGACCCGGCGGCGGCCTCCGGCTCGGTCGCCGGGACGGTCGCGGTGGCCGTCGCCGGGACGGTCGCCGGCCCGGCAGCCGCCGCGGGAGCTCCGTCGGTGAACCAGTACCGCTCGGCGGCGAAGTGGTACGGCGGCAGCGAACGCAGCTTCGGCGTCCGCTCCCACCGGGCGGACCAGTCGACCGTCGCGCCGCGCACCCACGCGGCGGCGGTCTCCTCGTCGCCCCGCCCGTCGAACGGCGCGGGGTCGGCGCGCCGTTCCACGTGCCCCTGGTGGATGCCGGCGAAGTCCCCGGCGAGGTAGCGGCGCAGCGTGTCCACCGCCTGCTCGCCCGAGTCCGCGACGAACGCCAGGCGTTCGGCGTGTTCGGCGCGGCCGGACTGGAGGGTACGGGCGGTTCCGGCGAGGTCGTGCTCCCAGCCGTCCCGGGTGTCGACGAGGGAGTGGGCGGTGGCCCGCAGTCGCTCCGGGTCGCGGGCGGAGAGGACGAACACCGCCGGACGGCCGGACGGCGCCGGTTCGTCGGCCGGGTACTCCTCCAGCACGACATGGGCGTTGACCCCGCCGTAGCCGAAGGAGCTGACCCCGGCGCGGCGCGGGACACCGGGCGCCACCGGCGCCCAGTCACGTGCCTCCACCGCGATCTCGCAGGCCGTGCCCTCGAGCGCCAGGTGGGGGTTGAGTTCCGGGCCGTGCGGGTCCCCGGTGATCCGTCCGTGGCGCATCGACAGCAGGACGCGCAGCACGGCGGCGATGCCGGCCGCCGGTTCCAGGTGGCCGATGGTGTTCTTCAGGGCCCCCAGAGCGCAGTGCGGGGCGGCCGGAGCCGGGTGGCCCCAGTCGCGGTAGAGCTCGGCGAAGGCCTGGCGCAGGCCGTTGGTCTCGGCCGGGTCACCGATGACCGTGCCGGTGCCGTGGGTCTCGATGTACCCGATGGTCGCCGGGTCCACGCCCGCCTCGCGGTGGGCCTTCACGATCACCTCGGCCTGGCCGCGCGGGTTGGGCGCGGTCAGCGAGTTGGAGCGGCCGCCGTGGTTGACGGCGGTGCCGCGCAGGACGGCGAGCACCGGGTTGCCGTCGGCGCGGGCGCGGCTGAGCCGCTTGAGCACGACGGCTCCGACGCCCTCGCCGCGCACGTACCCCGCGGCGTCCTTGTCGAAGGCCCGGCCCACGCCGTCGGGGCTGAGCATGCCGGCCCGTTCGAGGGAGGCGAAGGTGACCGGGGACAGCATGAGGCTGACGCCGCCCGCGATGACCGTGTCGCAATGTCCGAGCCGCAGGGCCTCCGCCGCGCGGTGCAGGGCCACGAGCGAGCTGGAGCAGGCGGTGTCCACGGGTTCGCTGGGGCCGCGCAGGTCGAGGTGGTACGAGATGCGGTTGGCCAGCATGGAGGGGGTCAGGCCGGTCGAGGAGTAGGCGTCGGTGCCCGTGTCCGAGCGCTGCACGAGCTCGGCGTACTCGGACGAGCCGACGCCGACGAACAGGCCGGTGTCGGTGCCGGCGAGGCGGCTCGGGTCGATGCCAGCGTCCTCCAGCGCCGACCACACCGTGTGCAGCAGCAGCCGCTGGCGGGGGTCCATCCAGCGGGCCTCGCGGGGCGAGATGCCGAAGAACAGCGGGTCGAAGCGGTCGATGTCCGGCATGAAGCCGCCCCGGGTGATCCGCGTCCGGTCGGGGTGCAGGGCCGGGTCCCCGTAGTGGGCGCGGCTGTCCCAGCGGTCGGCGGGCACTCCGGAGAAGAGGTCGCCGCCCTTCTGGAGGGCCGCCCAGAACTCGTCGAGGTTCCGTGCGCCGGGCAGGGTACCCGCCATGCCGACGATCACGACGGGGTCGTCCTCGGCCGGCAGGTCCCGCGCGGGGTCGGCCGGCAGGGGCGGGGCGGCGTTCGGGTGCTCGTTCTCCAGCCACTGGGCGAGCGCGAAGGGGGTGGGGGTGGCGAGCAGCTGGTCGGGGCCGACGGGCACGCCGAAGGCGTCGGAGACCTCGTCGGCGAGCCGGATCAGGCCGAGGGAGTCCAGGCCGTGCTCGTGGAAGGAGCCCGCCGGGTCGAGGTCGGCGGAGGCGTATCCGCTGACGGTGCCCAGCAGGGTCAGTACGGCGTCCCGGAGCCGGGTGCCCCGGGCGGGGAGGTCCGGGATCCCGGATGCCGTCGGGGCCGCGGAGGCCACCGGGGCGGCGAGGGCGGCCGGGGTGACGGCGTCGATCCAGCAGCGGGTCCGCGCGAAGGGGTATCCGGGCAGGGACAGGGCCGGTACCGGACCGGGCCGGCCGGCCTCCCAGTCGAAGACCTCTCCCCCGGCCCAGCGGCGAGCCGTGTCGTGCGGATCCGCCGCGGAGGGGAGGGCCGCGGCCCCCGGCTCGGCCGTCACGACGCCGGTGTGACCGCCGGTGTGACCGCCAGGCCGCCCGGCGAGGAACGCGTCGAGCGCCTCGGCGAGTTCCCCCGCCGACCGGGCGACGACGGCGAACCGGTGGGCCATGGCCTCGCGGCCGGTCTGGAGGGTGCGGGCGAGCCGGACGAGGTCGACGCCGGCGCCGCCCCCGGCGCGGCTCGCGAGCTCGCGTAGGGTCGTGCCGCCGTGCACGGAACCCGCCCCGACCGAGTCGCCGAGGCCGATCAGCCGCACCATCGTGGCCGGGTCAAGGCCCAGTTCGTCGAGGGGTTCGTCCACCGCCGTGACGGGGACGCCGGCCGCGGCCGCGACGTCCCGGGGATCGGCGCCGGTACCCGTCGAACCCAGCCAGGTCCGCATGCCCGCGACGACGCGGCGCAGTCCCTCCGCGTCCCTCGCGGAGAACGGGAAGACGTCCGGTCCCGCCGCGCCCTCGGGCCGCGCGGCCGGTGTCCGGTGCTCCTCGACAACGAGGTGGGCGTTGGAGCCGCCCGCGCCGAAGGCGCTGACGCCCGCGCGCAGGGGCCCGGAGCCCGTCCAGGGGGCGAGTTCGCGTTGCACCCGGAAGGGCACGCTGTTCCAGTCGACGGCCGGGTTGAGGGCGTCCGCGTGCAGGGAGGGCGCCAGTTCACGGGCCTTCATCTGGAGCAGGACCTTCGTGAGGGCCGCGATGCCCGCGGCCGACTCCAGGTGGCCGACGGAGGACTTGACCGAGCCGAGCGCGACCGAGCCGGCCGGCAGGTCGCCGAAGGCCCGTACGAGTCCGGCGATTTCGGCCGGATCGCCCAGCGGGGTCCCGGTGCCGTGCGCCTCGACGTACGAGATCCCGTCGGCCGGCACTCCGGCCGTGCGCAGGGCCCGAGTGATGACCTCGCCCTGGGCGCCGGGGCTGGGCACGGCGAATCCGCCCGTCTTCCCGCCGTGGTTGACGGAGCTGCCGAGGATCACGCCGAGGATACGGTCCCCGTCGCGCTCGGCCGCCGCCAGCGGCTTGAGCAGGACGGCGCCGACGCCCTCACCGGGCACCATGCCGTCGCCGTCCGCCGCGAAGCTGCGGCACCGCCCGCTCTCGCCGGTGAACCCGCCGGCCGCCAGCTGGCGGTACTTGCGCGGGTGCGGGGCGAGGTTGACGCCGCCGGCGAGCGCGTAGTCCGCTTGACCGGAGGCCAGGGCCTCGCAGGCGAGGTGAATGGCGGTGAGAGAGGAGGAGCACATGGTGTCGACGGCCAGGCTCGGCCCGTGGAAGTCGAAGAAGTACGAGACCCGGTTGGCGATGGACGCGTAGCCCATGCCGCCGGCGAGGCCCCGCTCGTCCTCGAACAGCTGGTAGTGCCCGTACATCACGCCCACGTACACGCCGACGCGGCTGCCCCGCAGCCGGGCCCGGGTGTAGCCGGCGTCCTCCAGCGCGTGCCAGGAGGTCTGGAGGAACAGCCGTTCCTGAGGGTCGGTCAGTTCGGCTTCCCGCAGGGACATCTGGAAGAAGCGGGGGTCGAACTCGTCGATCCCGTCCAGGAATCCGCCCCAGCGGCTCACCGGCCGGCCGTCCGCGTCGGCGGGAGCCCGGTGGTCCCAGCGGTCGGCGGGCACCTGGCCCACGCAGTCGCGGCCGGACCGCAGGTTCTCCCAGAAGACCTCGAGGTCCTCGGCCTGGGGGTAGCGGCCGGCGACGCCGACGATCGCGACGCGGTGGTCGGTGGCCGTCACGGACTGCGCCGGGCGCGCGACCGGACGTACGTCGGCGCCCCGCGAACGGACGGCCGGGACGGCGACCGGCGCCGGGGCGGGCTCGGCGGCGGGCTCGGGAAGGAGCGCGCGCACCCGCTCGGCGTGCCGCTCGACCAGGTAGTCGGCGACCTCGCGGACGGTCGGGTACTCGAACAGCAGGGACACCGGCAGTTCGCCCATGCCCTCGGCGAGGACGTCCACGATGAGGGGCACCGTCAATGAGTCGACGCCGAAGTTCTCGTACGTCTCGTCCAGCCAGAGCCGTTCGCGCGGCACCTGGAGGATCTGCGCGAAGGCGTCCTTCACGTACTCCAGCGCGGCCTCCAGCAGCGCGTCGCCCTCCGTGCCGGACGGCCCGGACGACGGGAGCGGAGGCTCCGCGGCGGGCGGCGGCGCGGCGGGCGGCGTGCCGCCCGGTGCCGTCTCCGCGACCACCACGTGCTGGCTCAGCCCCTCGTCCGCCGGCACGGCCCGGCTGCGAGTGAAGCCGGCGAGGGCGAGGGCCTTGCGCCATCCGGGCGCGGAGAGCAACGGGGAGCCGGGCAGGCGCAGTTCGGCGTCCTCGTGCAGCCACCAGCCGTCGAGCAGGCCGAAGGTGAGGGTGGCGGTGAGGACGTTACTGCTGGCCTCGTTGAGGACCAGCCGTCCACCGGGCTTGAGCAGCCGGGTCACCGCGCGCAGGGTGGCGAGCAGGTCGGCGGTCGCGTGCAGGACGTTGGCCGCCACGACCAGGTCGGCACTGCCCGGGGTGAAGCCCTGGGTCTCGGGGTCCGCGGAGATGTCGAGCCGCTGGAAGCGGACGTACGGGTGCGCCTCGGCGAACCGCTGCTCCCCGTGCCGCAGGAAGGCGCGGGAGATGTCCGTGTAGACGTACGTCACCTCCGTGTCCGAGGCGGCGAGGGCGGGGAGGACGCTCGCGGTGGTGCCGCCGGTTCCCGCGCCGATTTCGATGACGGTGAGCGGGCCCTCGTGGCGGGACAGCAGGTCCTGGACGGCGCCCACGACGAGTTCGTTGGCGCGGTCGACGACCGGGCTGCCGCGGTAGGCGCCCTCGACGAGGGCGCTGGAGCCGCCCGGGAACATCACGTCGGTGGCGCGGACGCTGCCGCGCAGCACGCCGAAGAGGTTCTGCATGCAGGGGCGCAGCAGCCGGTCGAAGCGGTTGAGCGCGGGCTTGAGCTCGCACAGCTCGACCAGGTCTCCCTCGGGGTCCTCGGCGGCCCGGCGTCCGGCGGGGACGAGTGCTCCGCCCCGGTCGTCGAGGAAGCCGCCCTCGGTCAGCTGGCGCAGGAGCTCGGCGAAGAGCCTGCGCTGCGCGGGGACGACGCCCAGCCGCTCGGCGAGCGCGGCGGGGTGCCAGCTCTCGGCGTCGCCGAGGTACACCCCTTCGCGCCGGAAGAGCGTCCACAGCCAGTCGCACATGACCTCGGTCAGGCGGGCGTCGTCGGCCTCGGTGAGCAGCCGGGCGACCGGGGGGAGCAGGGCCAGCGATGGCACCAGGGCCACGTCGTCGGAGGGCGTCCCTGTGTCGGACGGCGTTGTCCCCGGGCCGGCCGGTTGCCCGGCGGCCTGACGCGGCTGGGCGCCGACCGCGGCGAGCGCGGCCGCGTCGGCCTTGACCACGACGACCTGCCGGTCCTCGCGTCCGAGCACGGCGTGCACGGCGGCCATCCCCTCCTCCGGGGTGATCGAGTGGATTCCGGTGGCGGCGAGCCGGTCGCGGTAGTGCTCGTCGGCGACGATGCCGACGGTTCCCCAGTAGCCCCAGTTGATGACGGCCACCCGGGCCTCCAGCATCCAGTCGAGGTGGTGGGCGAAGGAGTCCTCGAAGGTGGATCCGGCCGCGTAGTTGCCCTGCCCGGCGCTGCCGGACAGGGCGACCGCCGAGGAGAAGAAGAGGACGAAGTCCAGGCCGCCCACGCCTCTCAGGGCGGCGTGCAGGGCGACCGAGGTGTGCGCCTTGGCGTCGAGGACGGAGCGGAAGGTCTCCTCCGTCATCGTGGCGACAGTCTGGTCGCGCAGGACGATCGTGGCGTGGAAGACCCCGTGCAGGGCGCCGTGGGCGCTCTTGGTCCACTCGACGGCCTCCCGCAGCGCGGCGGGGTCGGTCGCGTCGGCCCTGCGGTAGGAGACGAGGGTGCCGTCCGGGTCGATGGCGCGCAGCCGTGCGCGGCGCTCGGCGTCCAGTTCGCTGCGGCCGAGGAGGACGACCTTCGCCCGGTAGCCGCGCACCAGCCATTCGGTGAGTTCCAGGCCGATGCCCCCGGCCCCGCCGAGGATCAGGTAGGTGCCGTCCCGGCGGATCCGCTCCTGCGGGGGCGTGACGGCGACCGGGACGAGCCGGCGGTGGTGGAGCACGCCGCGGCGCAGTGCGTAGGGGCCGCCGGCGGGGGCATCGAGGACGTCCGCGGCGGGCGCTTCGGCGGAGGAGCGGTCGACGACGGCGACCTGCCAGCGGGGGTGTTCCTGGGCCAGTGACAGGGCCAGGCCGTGCAGGCCGGCCGCGTACGGGTTGGCGACGGGTTCGCCCGCCGTGGTGAGGGCGTCCTCGGTGACCACGGTGAGGCGGACGGCCGAGCGGGTGCGCTGAAGGACCTTGGCGAGCCGGAACAGCGCGAGGACACCGCGTTCCTGGGCCGCTTCGAGCGCGGCGGTGTCGTCGGTTCCGCCGCTGGCGCCGGGGGCGAGGAGGATCACGTGGTCGGGCCGGCCGGTCGCGGTGGCGACGCGGTCGTGGTCCAGTTCGACGACGGCGCCGCCGAGGCGGGCGCGCAGGGCGGCCGCCAGCGGTGCCGAGTCCGGTCCGCGCACGAGCCAGGTGGTGGCCCCGTCCCGGAGCGGTTCCGGGGACCGGCCGGACAGCTCGGTCCAGCGCGGTACGAACATCAGGTCGTCCGCGGCGGCGGCCGCCGCGGCGGAGACGGCCGCTCCGGCCGGCCGGGCCTGGGCGACGCCGGGCGCGGGCCTCAGCGACAGGTCGCGCAGTCGCACGCGGATGTTCCCCTCGGAGTCGGTCAGGGTGAGGTCGTAGCGGTCGGTGCCGACGGTGCGGACGTGGGCGTACCCGAGGTCCGTCACCGGGGCGTGGACCTCGGCCGCCGTGAGGGCGTACGGCACCATCGCGGGGCCGTTGTCCCGGTCCCGGAGGACGGCGAAGGCGTGCAGGGCGCCGTCGACCACCGAGGGGTGGAGGACGGAGCCGGCGAAGCGGGCGGCTTCGGCGGGGATCCGCAGGCGTACGAGCGCCTCTCCGTCGCCCGCGGCGATCCATTCGACGGCCCGCAGGGCGGGGCCGTAGAACAGTCCCGCCGCCGTGAGGTCGGCGTAGAGGCCGGCGCCTTCGTGGCGGCTGCCGAGGCGGGCCCGTACGGCCTCGATGTCCAAGGTCTCCCCGGCGGGCGCGGACAGGGGCTCCACCCGGCCCTCGGCTAGGAGTTCGCCGGTGTCGTCGCGCAGGTCGAAGCGCGTGCCGTTGTCGCCCCGGCGCAGCCGTGTCCTGGCCGTGCGCTCGGCGCCGGCCACGACGAAGGGCCGCAGCCAGCGGACGTTCGACAGCCGCAGCCGCTCCCCCGCCCCGGCCGCTTCGGCGGCGGCACGGGCCATCTCCAGGACGGCGGCTGCGGGCAGCAGGCGGGTCTCGCCGAGCCGGTGGCCGCCGATGTAGGGGTGCTCGGGGTCGAAGGCGGTCCGGTAGGTCAGACCGTCCAGGCTTTCGGCCGGGTCGATCGCGTCGAGCAGCGGGTGGACCGGATCCGCTGTGGGCCGCTCGGCGGCCGGTGCGGCCGGTACGGGCGGCGACCAGATGGTGTCGGTGAGCCAGCAGCGGAGTTCCTCGAAGGGGTAGCCCGGCAGCGGCACGCGGCTGCCGTTCCCCGCCGGCCACGTGACCGGGGTTCCGGAGGCCCAGGCGGCGCCGATCGACGCCGGGTCGCTGCTCGTGGGGGCGGCGGCCCGGGAGGCGGCGCGGCCGCGGGCGCTGCCGGTCCAGACTCCCGTCGGGTCGTCCCCGCGCAGCCGGGCCACCAGCTCGGTGACGGTGGAGGCCAGAACGACCATGCGGTCCGCCCACTCCTCGCGCCCCTGCTGGAGGGTGAACGCCACGTCCGCGAGGCGGGGTGACGATCCGTCCGCCAGGCCGCGTTCCAGGGCGTCCGCCAGTTCGGCGGCGAGCACGGGGAGCCGTTCGGGCACCCGGGTGGAGAGCGGGAACAGGTACGGGCCGGGCTCCTGCCCGGCGGCTGGCGGGGCGACGTACTCCTCCACGACGAGGTGGGCGTTGGCCCCGCCCGCGCCGAAGGAGCTGAGGCCCGCGCGCCGGGGGGCGCCGTCGGGCCGGGGCCACGGGGCGAGGTCGCGCTGCACGTGCAGCGGGGTCGAGTCGAAGTCGATGTTCGGGTTGAGCGGGTCCGCGTGCAGCGAGGGCACGAGCCGGCCGTGCCGCATCTGGAGCAGCACCTTGCACAGCCCTGCCATGCCGGAGGCCGATTCGAGGTGGCCGACGTTGGACTTGACCGAGCCGATCGGGAGGCTGCGCGGGGGCAGTCCGGCCTCGGCCAGGGCGCGGGCGAGTCCGCGGATCTCTACGGGGTCGCCGAGGGCGGTGCCGGTGCCGTGCGCCTCCAGGTAGCCGAGGGTGGCCGGGTCCACGCCCGCCTCGCCGAGCGCCCGTGCGACGAGGTCGCCCTGGGCGACGGGGTTGGGCACGGTGAAGCCGTTGGTGCGGCCGCCGTGGTTGACGCTGGTCCCGAGGATCACGCCGTGGATGTGGTCGCCGTCCCGGACGGCGTCCGCGAGCGGCCGGAGCAGCACCGCGCCGACGCCCTCACCGGGGACGTAGCCGTCGCCGTCCGCGCCGAAGCTGCGGCAGCGGCCGTCGCTGGAGGTGAAGCTGCCCTGGCCGAGGAAGCGGTACTTGTACGGGTGGACGTGCAGGTTGACCCCGCCCGCGACGGCCAGGTCGGTGTCCCCGGCGCGCAGGTCGCGCACGGCCAGGTGAATGGCCGTCAGCGAGGAGGAGCACATCGTGTCCACGCCCAGGCTGGGGCCGGTGAGGCCGAGGGTGTAGGAGACGCGGTTGGCGATGGAGGCGTGCGAGGAGGCGCCGATCCGGCCGTCCTCGGCCTCGTGCAGCTGGTAGAGCCCGTACATCGCGCCGACATACACGCCGACGCGGTGGGAGCGCAGGTCCGCGCGGGTGCGTCCGGCGTTCTCCATGGCGTGCCAGGCGGTCTGGAGGAACAGCCGTTCCTGGGGGTCGACGATCTCCGCCTCGCGGGGCGAGACACCGAAGAAGAGCGGGTCGAACATGTCGACGCCGCGCAGGAAGCTGCCCCAGCGGCTGTAGCGGGCCGCCCGGTCGGCGGGGGTGGCCTGGTCGTAGTCCCGCCAGTCCCATCGGTCCGCCGGGATCTCGGTGATCAGGTCCCGGCCCGCCTGGAGGTGGTCCCAGAACTGGTCGAGGGTGTCCGATTCGGCGAAGCGGGCGGCAACGCCGACGATGGCGATCGGCATGGGCCCCGAGGGGGCGTGTGCGGGCGCCGCGGCGGCTCCCGGGAGCACGGCCGGGGCGGCGGCCACCGGCTCCGCAGCCCCGTCCGGCCGGGGTGTCGGCGCGGTCACCGGTTCGGGTGCGGGCGCCAGTTCCGCGAGGCGGGAGCCGTGGTGCTCGGTGAACCAGCCGGCGAGGGAGCGCAGGTCCTGGTACTCGAAGAACAGGGTCTTCGGCAGGGATCCGAAGTGGTCCTCCAGGCGGCGGGTCAGGTCCATGATCAGCAGCGAGTCGATGCCGAACCGCTCGAACGGCGCGTCGGCCTCCATCTCCTCGGCCGGGAACTCGAAGACCTCGGCGAGTACCCCCCGCAGGAACTCCTCGGCCGCGTCGGCGGACGGCGCCGCCGGCTCTCCGGTCGGGAGGGACGGGGCGGGCGGGGCGGGGACGGAGGGGGCCGGCGGGGCCGAGGGCGCCAGCGCGTTCAGCACCTCGCGCAGGCGTGCCAGGTTGCCGTGCGCCACCAGGACGTGGTCGCCGTCGTGGCCCAGGGCCCGGTCGAAGGCCTCCAGTCCGGCGTCGGTGGGCATGGCCACCAGTCCGACCTGACGGGCCATCCGGGCCGCCGTGGCCTCGTCGGCGTCGACGCGTATGCCCCCGTCGGACCACAGCGACCACAGCACGGAGAGGCTGCGGCCCGGCCGTGCGCTGCCCCGGCGCCAAGCCGTGAACGCGTCCAGGAACCGGTTGGCGTAGGCGTAGTCGGTCTGGCCGGGGCTTCCCGCGGCCCCCGACATGGAGGAGAAGGCGATGAAGAAGTCCAGCGGGTCGCCGGCGGTGGCCCGGTCCAGCTCCACGGTGCCGCGGACCTTGGGGCCGAGCACGGCCGCGCTCTGCTGGTCGGTCTTGCCGATCAGCAGAGCGTCCCGGGTGGTTCCGGCAAGGTGCAGGACTCCGTGGAGCGGCCCGAAGGAGCCGTGGATCCGCTCGACGAGTTCCCCGGCGGCGCCGGGAGCGGCCAGGTCGGCGGGCATGTAGTGGACGTCGAGACCGGCGGAGCGCAGCTCCGTGAGGTCGGCCTGCGCCGAACGGCCCGTCAGGACGTAGCGGGCGTCGCCTCCCAGGTGGGCGACGAGCCGGCGACCGAGGGCGCCCGCGCCGCCGGTGACCAGCACGGTGCCGCGCGGGGCGAGCGGTGCCGGGTCGGGGGCGACGGTCTCCCAGCGCGGCACCTGCCGGCCGGCGGCCGTGTACCGGACCCGGAACTCGTGGGCGGCGCGCGCCTCGGACTCGACGGTGGCGGCCAGGCCCGCCGTGCCCGCGTCGACCGCGGAGACGAGGAACTGCGGGTCCTCGTTGGCGAGGGCCCGCGCGAACCCGTCCAGGGCCTCGGCGCGCGCGTCCTCGACCCCGCCGGACGTGCGGAACACGTGCAGGACACGCACCGGGTGGCGGGTCGGCTGGGCCGCCCAGGACCGGTACAGCCCGGTGAGGGCGGGCAGCGGATCGCCGTCCGAGGTGTGGACGAGGAGGAGTTCCCCGTCACGGGGGAAGACGGAGCCCTCGGTGGCGCGTTCGGCTCCGGTGAAGGTCTCCTCGCCGAGCAGGAGGGTGCGCACGGTACGGCCGGCGGCCGGCGCGGGGGCGTCCTGCCAGCGCTGTGCGAGCAGGTGGGCGCCGATGGTGCCGTCCAGGCGGGCGGCGCCGCCGACCGGCCGCGTGACGACGGCGCGCAGCCGCACGGCGACCCGGCCCTGGTCGTCGGCGAGGGCGATGTCGTGGCCGTCCGGGGTCCTCACGGCGTGCACGTGGCCCTGTTCGGGGAGCGGTCCGAAGATCTCGACCGCGTCCAGGGAGAAAGGCAGTTCCCGGGCGCGCGGGGCCGAGGGGGCCTCGTCGGTCCACAGGCAGGCCTGGAGCATCGCGTCGAGCAGGGAGGGGTGGAGGGCGAAGTCGGAGAAGGGGAGGTCCGCCGCCGTGGGCACGGCGACGTGCGCGAGGACCTCGCCCGGCGCGGACAGCACCGAGCGCAGCCCCTGGAGGCTGGGCCCGTAGCCGCCGCCGAGCGCGCTGAAGACCTCGTAGCACTCCTCGGCGGTGGCCGTACGGGGCAGCCGGGCCCGGATCGCGTCCAGGTCGAGGCGCGGTCCCTCGGGACGGGCGCCGAAGCGGAGGGTGCCGGCGGAGCAGAGCGCGCCTTCGGCGCTGCCGTCGGTGAGCCGGACCTCGTAGGAGACCCCGTCGGCCGTGAGCGCGAGGTGCAGGCGCACGCGGGCCGGCTCGTCCTCTACGAGCACGGGGCGGGCCCACAGAACGTTGACGATGCCGGTGGCGCGGCCGTGGCCCTGCTGTTCGGCCGCGGCCACGGCGAACTCAAGGGCCGCCACGGCGGGCAGGATCCGGATCCGGCCCAGGGCGTGGTCGCGCAGGTAGAACTCCTCGCCGGTGAGCAGCCGTTCGCCGGGGCCGTCGGCCAGGCCGGCGGGCGGCTTGATCCAGTAGCGGCGGGTCGGCCGGGGCGGCAGGGGCAGCGAGAGCCGGGCGGGACGGTCGCCGGAGGGCTCGGGCAGGACGACGTCCCGGCCGGTGACCCACAGGCGGGCGGCCTCGGCGGGATCGTCGGTGGCCACGGGCCCGGCCCCGCCGCCGGAGGCCGCGGAGGCGTCGGCCGCCGCGATGCCGGTCACGAGACCTTCCCCGTCGCGCAGGCGCGCGGCCAGCTCGGCGACGCTCCCCACGACCAGGGCGATGCGCTCCCGCAGGGGTTCCCGGCCGACGCGCAGGGTGTGCGCGATGCCGTCCAGGGAAGCCGACGGGTGCTCGTCCAGCCAAGTGCACAGCTCGGCGCGGTACCGGTCGAGCTGTTCGGGGCCGTCGGCGGACAGGAGGACCAGTCGGGCGGTCCTGTCCTCGGTGCTGCCGCTCATCAACGCTGTCCCGCCTCTTCGACTACCACGTGCACGTTGCTGCCTCCCATACCGAACGAGCTGACGCCGACCCGGGCCGGCGTCCCCTCGCGTGTTTCCCATGTCTGTGCTGCGGCCTGGATCCGGAACGGACTGCCGGCGAGGTCGAGCATCGGATTCGGCGTCCGAAGGTCCACCAGGCCGGGGAGCGTGCGGTGACGCATCGCCAGCAGGACCTTCACGACGCCGGCGACGCCCGCCGCGGCCTCCAGATGGCCGATGTTCGTCTTGACCGACCCGAGGCCGGTGCGTCCCGGAACCACCGGGATCCCCCAGTCGGCGTACAGGCGGCCGAACGCCTCCTTGAGGGCGTCGATCTCGATCGGGTCGCCGAGCGGGGTCCCCGTGCCGTGCGCCTCGATGTAGTCGATCGTGTCGGGCGCGACCCCGGCCGACCGGTGTGCGGCGAGCACGACGTCGCGCTGCGCCTGCGGGTTGGGGACCGTGAGCGAGTGGGTGTGCCCGCCGTGGTTCTCCGCCGAGCCGATCAGCACGCCGTGCACCGGGTCTCCGTCGGCCAGGGCCCGGTCGAGCAGTTTGAGGGCGAGGAGCACTACGCCCTCGCCCCTGCCGTAGCCGTCCGCGCGCTCGTCGAAGGTCTTGCAGCGGCCGTCGGGGCTGAGCATCCCGGCGCGCCGCAGGCCGGTGAACCCGTGCGGGGACAGCAAGAGGTTGGCTCCGCCGGCCAGGGCCATGTCGCAGTCCCCTTGCTGAAGGGCGCGGGCCGCGCGGTGCACGGCGACGAGCGAGCTGGAGCAGGCCGTGTCGAAGACGGCGCTGGGGCCGTGCAGGTCGAACACGTAGGAGATGCGGTTGGCCGCGATCGAGGGGACGTTGCCGATCAGGAAGTGGTCGCCCATCTCCGGTGAGCCGGGGCCGAGCAGACTCAGGTAGTCCGTGCCGCTGAGTCCGACGAACACCCCCGTGCGGCTGCCAGTGAGCGCGCCCGGGACCTGGCCGGAGTCGAGCACGGCCTCGTGTGCGGCGTGCAGCAGCAGGCGCTGCTGGGGGTCCATCTGCGCCGCTTCCCGGGGGGAGATGCGGAATAGCGCCGCGTCGAAGGCGTCCACGTCCTCGACGAAGGAGCCGCGCAGGCCCTGCGGGAACACCCGCGCGGAGAAGCCCCGCTCCATGGGGTACGGCCGGGTGAGGTCGCGTCCGGCCGCGAGGTGCTGCCAGAACTCCTCCAGGCCTGAGGAGGAGGGCAGCCGTCCGCCGATGCCCACGACGGCCACCGGCGCGAATCCGCGCTGCGCGGCGGCCGCCGCGACCAACGGCTCGGACATGGTCCGGGGGGCGGGCCGGCGGTCCGTCGTGGCGAACGCCTCGGGGTGGGCCTCACTCAGGTGGGCGGCCAGCGAGGTGAGGTCCGGGCGTGCGTAGAAGACGGTCGGGCGCACCGTGACGCCGAACCGCTCGCGCAGCGCCACCGCGAGGCGGGTGAAGCCGATCGAGTCGAAGCCCACCTCGCCCAGCGGCCGGTCGAGGGGCACCTCTTCCACGGGCAGCCCGGCGACGGCGGCAGCGCTCTGTCGCAGCCGCTCGGCCAGGTCTCCGTGGCCGGCCGGCCGGGGCCGCCGGTCCGCTTCCCCTTGCCGTTCGGCGGAGCGGTCCTCGTGTCCGAAGCGGCGCACGAGTTCCTCGATCGGCAGGCGCGTCAGCGGACCGGTGTCCACCTTGGCGTTGGGGGTCAGGGGGAAGCGCGCCAGCGCGACCGTGCGGGAGGGGAGCATGTACTCGGGCAGCCAGGCCCGGATCCGCCCGACCGCGGCCTCCGCCGCCTCCGGGGCGGCCAGTACGAAGGCCACCAGACGCGGCTGCCCGGGCAGGTCCTCGCGTACGGCCACCCGCACATCGCCGATGCCGTCGGCGGCGCCCGCCGCTCCGGCGCGCCGGACGGCGGCCTCGATCTCGCCGAGTTCGATGCGGTGGCCGCGCAGCTTGACCTGACGGTCGGCGCGCCCGAGCAGCGCCATGTCCCCGTCGGCCGACCAGCGGGCGAGATCGCCCGTGCGGTAGAGCCGTTCCCCGGTCGCCGGGTCGCGCACGAAGCGTTCGGCGGTCAGCTCCGGCTTGCCCCGGTAGCCGCGGGCGACGCCGTCGCCGCCGATGAGCAGTTCGCCGACTGCGCCGAAGGGCACGGGGGTGCCGTCGGGACCGGCCGTGCGGAAGGTGGTGTTGGCGAGCGGGGTGCCCACGGTGACGGGTCCACCCCGCCGGATCCGCTGGGCGGAGGACCAGATGGTCGTCTCGGTCGGCCCGTACATGTTCCACAGCTCGTCGCACCGGTCCAGCAGCCGGTCCGCGAGTTCGGCGGTGAGCGCCTCCCCGCCGCACAGCAGCCTGCGCACGCGTCCGGTCCAGCCGGCGTGCAGCAGCATCTCCCAGGTGGCCGGGGTGGCCTGGACGACCGTCGCGCCGGCGTCGCCGATGAGGTCGGCCAGCGCGAACCCGTCCCGGACCACGTCCTCGGGCGCGATGTGGACGGTGGCGCCCCGGGTCAGCGGGAGCAGCAGTTCAAGACCCGAGATGTCGAACCCGGCGGTGGTCACCGCCAGCAGGGTGTCGTCCTCGGAGCAGCCGGGCCGCTCGGCCGTCGCGACCAGCAGGTTGACCAGGTTGCCGTGGCAGACCTCGACGCCCTTGGGCTCGCCCGTGGATCCGGAGGTGTACAGGACGTACGCGAGGTCGTCGTCGCGACGGGCGACCGGGGCGACGGTCTGCGCCTCGGGCTCCAGGCCGGTCAGGGGGACGCGCACGCCGGGTGCGTCCTCGGGCAGCCGGTCGGCCAGGTGCGGATCGACGATCACGGCGGCCGGTGCCGCGTCGGCGGTGATGTGGGCGAGCCGGGCTGACGGGAACTCCGGGTCGAGGGGGACGTAGGCGGCCCCCGCGGCCTGGACGGCGAGCAGGGCCACGACCAGCGCGGCCCGGCGGGCGACGAGGACGCCCACGACGTCGCCCGGGCGTACGCCGTGCTCGGTGAGGATCCGGGTGAGTGCGTGCACCTGCCCGGCGAGTTCCCCGTAGGTCAGCGAGCCCTTCGCGTCGACGAGGGCGGTGCGCCCGGGGCCGCGCCGGGCGCGGGCGAGCACCAGGTCGGCGGCGGTGACGTCGCGCGGCCTTTCGGCGCGCGTGGCGTTGGCCAGCTCGACCGTGCGCCGTTCGGCGGGGGTGGCGGGATCGAGGTCCCCGAGGCGTACGGAGGGATCGGCCGTCACCGTGTCCAGCAGCAGCCGGTAGTGCTCGGCCAGCCGTTCGACGGTGGAGCGGTCGAAGCGCTCCGGGTCGTATTTGAGGTACAGGAGCACGCCGGTGTCGCGGACGACCACCTCGACGACGAGGTCGTTCTCACCCTCCTGGGTCAGGTCGAGCGCGTCGCGGAAGACGGTCTGCCCGGCCGCCATGTCCTGATCGCCGCCGACTCCCTGCTGCATGTAGAAGCCGATGTCGAAGCCGGCCGCGGTGCCGGTCGTGCGGCGCAGGTCGTCGACGACGGAGGCGAAGGGGTACGCGCTGTGCTCCTCGGCCTCCGCCATCCGGGCTCCGACGGCGGCCGTGAGCTCGCCGAAGCTGTGGTCGGGGTCGCAGTCCACGCGCAGGACCACCGGGTTGATCAGGTAGCCGACGGTGCGGTCGAAGCGCTGCGCGGGACGGCCGTCGGTCGGCACCATCACGCTGAGGTCGCGGTGTCCCGAGTGGCGGTGCAGCAGCGCGAGGAACGCGCCGAGCACGACGCTGAAGGGCGTCAACCCGCCCGCACGGGCGGTGTCCTGGACGGCCGCCCAGGTGGAGTGCGGGAGCCGCAACTGCACCATCTCGCCGCCGGTGTGCGCGGCGGATCCGGTCCGCCGGCGATCGGCGAGCGCGTCCAGGACCGGCGCCGTGGAGGCACCGGTCAGCCGGTCGAGCCACCAACGCCGGTGCTCCTCCGTCTCCGGGGCGGCGAGCATGGTCCGCTGCCACTCCACGAACTCGGCGTAGGGGGCGGCGTGTTCGACCGGCGGCAGCTCACGGCCCTGGGCGAGCGCGTCGTGGCAGGCGACGATGTCGCGCAGCAGCAGGTGGCTGGAGACCCCGTCGGTGATCAGGTGGTGGAACACCAGGAGGAGCAGGGTGGCGCCGCCGGGGGCGGCGACGAGCCACATCCGGTACAACGGGTCCTGCTCCAGGTCGAACGGGCGCCGCACCAGGTTGCGCACGCGGGCGGCGAACTCCCCGTCGGTCACGTGGCCGAGGTCCAGGCGGGTCACCTCCGGGGCGCGGCCGGTGACCTCCTGTACGGGCCCCGTGGCGTCCAGGCGTACGGAGACGCCCAGTTCCGGGTGCCTGCGCATCATCGCGGCCAGCGCGGCGACGAGTCGGTCCTCCTCCACGTCCTGCCCGAGCCACAGGCCCAGCGGCAGGTTGTAGGAAACGGTCTGCGGGTCGTCGGCGTGCAGGGCCCACAGCGCTGCCTGCCCGCGGCTGAGCGGGTACGGCCCGGAGGGCGCCTTCGGGACGGCGGCCGCCGGCGGGGCCGGGACGGGTGCGGCTGCCGTTGCGGTCGTGTCGACCAGGCCCCGTACCAGCAGCTCGGCCACTTCGTCGGACAGCTTGCCGGCGGCGATCGCCGCCAGCAGTTCACGCAGGTCGGTGCTCATCGGCCCGCCCCTCCTTCGAATACGGCCAGCGCGTCGTCGACGCGGACGGTTCCGTCGCGCAGCCCGGCCAGCAGAGCGGCCACCTTGTCCGCCGCCGATGCGGAGGCGGGGGCCGGGTCCGGGTCCGGCTGCTGATCCTGCTTCTGCTTCTGCTCCTGGGGCACGGGCAGTGGCCCGTACGCCTCGAACACGGCCCGGGCCACGGCCCGTACCGTCTGGGCCACCCCGAACATCCGGGTCGGTACCTCCACCTGGTAGTCCGCGCCGAGGCGACGGCTCAGCCGGCGCAGGCCCAGTGAGTCCACTCCCGCGTCCGACAGCGCCCGGTCCAGGGGCAGGCGCTCGGGCCGCATGCCCAGGTGGGCCGCAAGGAGCCCGCGTACGTGCGTACGGACGGCGCCCTCGGCGTCGTCTCCGGCGGGAGCCCCGGCCTCGGCCGGCTGCGCGGGGGCGGGGGTCTCCACGACGGCAGGTGTTCGCGCTGCGGCCACGACGCCGGTCGCGGTCCCGGCCTCGGCCGCGGCGTCGGCGACCAGGCCCGCCTCGGCCGCCTGGAGCGCGTCGAAGCGGGCTCCGGGCGTGAGCCAGTAGCTCTCCCGGGCGAAGGGGTAGGTCGGTGCGGGCACCCGCCGGGGGGCCGTTCCCGGCCACAGCTCCGCCCAGTCGACCGGGGCGCCCCCGACCCACAGCCGGGCGACCTTGTCCAGTCGGCCCGCGTCCACCACGGCCCGCAGGTACCGGCCGCCCTCGGGGCCGTCCAGCAGCAGGGCGGTGGTGGCGTCCTTGCCGTCCCCCGCGAAGACGCCCGGGACCGGTCCGCCGGCCTGCCACGCCTCCAGGGCGGCCACCAGCGCACGCAGCGAGTCGGCGACGACCGCGAGACGCTCGGGGAAGGCTTCCCGGCCGGTGCTCAGGGTGTGGGCCAGGGCCGCCGGGTCCACGTCCTCGTGGTCCGCGACCCAGTGGGCCAGGCGGACCGCGTAGTCGCGCAGCCGCTCCGGGGTCTTCGCCGACAGGACGAACAGCCGCTCCCCCGCCGTCGGGAGGACCGGTGCCTCCCGGTACTCCTCCACCACCAGGTGCGCGTTGACCCCGCCGAGGCCGAACGAGCTCACTCCCGCCCTCAGCGGTGCCTCGGCCCCGTCGGCCGTGCGGACCCGGTTCCAGGGCTCGTTCCCGGACGGCAGGCGCAGCGGGCTGCCGTCGAGACGCAGGTGCGGGTTGAGCGTCTCCAGGTGGACGTTGCCGGGGATCGCCCCGTGGCGCATCGCGAGCAGCGCCTTGATCAGGCCCGTGACGCCCGCGGCCGCCTCCAGGTGGCCGGTGTTGGTCTTCACCGCGCCCAGCACCACGTGCGGCTGCCCGGGTGCCGCGCCGTGATCGGCGTACAGCTCCCCGAACGCCGACTTCAGGCCCTCGACCTCGATGGGGTCGCCGAGTTCGGTACCGGTGCCGTGGGTCTCCACGTAGCCGACGGTCCGCGGGTCCACACCGGCGCGGCGGTGCGCCTTGACGATGCAGGCGGCCTGCGCGTCCGGGTTCGGGGCGGTCAGCGAGTTGGTGCGGCCGCCGTGGTTGACGGCGCTGCCCCGCAGGACGGCGTGGATGACGTCGCCGTCGGCGATCGCCGCGTCGAGGCGCTTGAGCACCACCACGCCCACGCCCTCGGCACGGACGATGCCGTTGGCGCGCGCGTCGAAGGTACGGCAGCGGCCGTCCGGGCTCAGCATGTCGGCCTGGCTCATGTCCACGAACAGCGTCGGCGAGGCGATGACGTTCACGCCGCCCGCCAGCGCGACCTCGCAGTCGCCGCCGCGGATCGCCTCGGCCGCCCGGTGGACGGCGACGAGCGAGGAGGAGCAGGCGGTGTCGATGGTCTCGCTGGGGCCGTGCAGGTCCAGCAGGTACGAGACCCGGTTGGACATGATCGCGTGAGCCCTGCCCACCGTGCTGTAGCCGTCGAGCGGGACGCCGAGGGCGTGCTGGAGCTCGAAGTAGTCGTAGGTGCTGCTGCCGATGAAGACGCCCGTGTCGGTGCCGGCGAGCGCGGACGGTTGGATGCCGGCGTTCTCGATGGCGCTCCAGGCCGCCTCCAGCACGAGCCGGTGCTGGGGGTCCATCGCCATGGCCTCGTGGGGGGAGATGCCGAAGAACTGCGGGTCGAACAGGTCGACCCGGGGCAGGAACCCTCCCCACTTCGCGGTCGTGCGGAACTCGCCGGGCGTCGGCTCCCCGTGCAGGCGGCGCCAGTCCCAGCGGTCGGCCGGGATCTCGTCGACGAGGTCGTCGCCCGCCGTGAGGTGCTCCCAGAACTCGTCCAGGTCGTCCGAGCCGGGGAGCATTCCGGCCATGCCGACGATGGCGACGGCGACGGGCTCGCCGGTGACGGGCACCGGGGCGGCGGCCCGAACGGGGGCGGCCGTGAGGGCCTCGGCGGCCACGGCCTGCGCGCGGGCCGGTTCGGGCGCGGCGGCCGGTTCGGCTGCCGGGGCCCGGTCGGGCGCCGGGGTCCCCTCCGGTGCCAGGGTCCCTTCGGGTGCCGTGGCCCCGGGCAGTGCCTCCGCGCTCCAGTGCGCCGCGAGAGCGGCTCCGTGGTGCTGGAGGATCTTGCCGATCAGGTCGTCGGCGGTGGCCACGCCGAAGAACGTCGCCGGGGTCAGGTCGAGGTCCCAGCGCGCGTTCATCCGGGAGCTCAGCCTCGTGTACGTGATCGAGTCGAAGCCGAACCGGCTGAGCAGGTCGTCCGGCGCGAGTTCCTCGGGCCGGATGCCGGCCACCTCGCGCAGGACGGCCAGTATCTCGTCGGCCGCCGCGGCGCGCCAGGAAGACCCGGCCGCGGGCGTGGCCGAGGTCGCAGGCCGCTGCCGTACGTCCGCACCGGCCGCCGGGACACCGATCCGGCCGAGGAACTCATCCGTGCCCGAGACCACTGCCACCTGAACCTCCTGTCGGCCGAGCACCCGGCTCAGCGCTTCGAATCCCGCCTCCGGCGACAGCGGGTGGACCCCTGCCGCGGCCAGCCGGCCCAGGTGGCGCTCGGTGAGGGCGGAGCCGGCCCAGGCCCCCCAGTTCACGACGCGGACGGGGTAGGGGAGCCGCGCGGCGAGCGCGCGGCCGATGGCGTCCTGGGCGGTGCACCCGGCCGCGTAGGCCGCCTGGCCGGGGTTGCCGAGGAAGGACTGCACCGAGGAGAACAGCGCCAGGAAGTCCGGCCGCCGGTCGCCCAGCGCCTCGGCGAGGGCCTCGGTGGTGCGGCTCTTCGCCGCCATGCCGCGCAGGAACCACTCCTCGTCCATGGCCGCCAGCGACCGGTCGCTCGGCACGGTCACCGAATGCAGGACCCCGTGGACGACGCCCACCCGGTCCAGCACGGCGCGCAGTCGGCCGGGTTCCGAGGCGTCCGCCCGGTGGAACTCCACCCGGGTTCCCGAGGGGTCGAAGGCCCTGATCCGGGCCGCCCGGTCCTCGTCCGGCGTGGAGCGCCCGACGAGGACGACCCGGGCGCGGTGACGCCGTACGAGCTGCTCGGCGATGTCCAGGCCGACGTCGCCGGTCCCGCCGACGATCACGTACGTACCGCCCTCGCGCAGGACGGGCGCGGCCTCGGCCGTCGCGTCGACGGGCTGGAGCACCTCCCGGTACCAGCGTCCGGCGTGCAGTGCGTAGTCGCCGGGGGCGGCAACGGGGACCGCCGTCGGGTCCTCGGGGCCGGTGTCGACGGTGGCCACCCGCCAGCGCTCGCACTCGCTGCGCACCGACCGGGCGAGGCCCCGTGCCGCGGCCGACGCCGGGTCGGTCGCGGCGCGGGTCACGACCGTCAGCGCGAGTTCGCCGCCCGCTCCGGGGCGCGCCTGGAGGTGGTGGACGATCCGGAAGAGGTCGAGGACCCCGCGCTCGCCCTCGACCACGGCGTGGACCGCGACGGGGGTCGGCAGGGACTCCAGGGGCGCCGTGCCGATCCGGTGGACCTCGGCCCCCGGCAGCTCGGCGGGGCCGAGCACCCAGACCGGGCCGCTGGCCGGTCCGCGCAGGGCCACGTCGGCGACGGGCTGCCAGCCCGGGGCGTAGGCACCTGCCCGGACCGTGGGCGCCGGGACCGGGGGCGTGCTCGCCGGGACCGGGCCCGCTGTCGCCGGGGCGTCGTCCGCCTCCGGACCGGGGGGCGCCACGGGGGCGACCCAGCACCGGCGGCGTTCGAACGGGTAGGTGGGCAGCGGGATCGAGACCCCGCCCGCCGGCCAGTCGACCGCGTCTCCGGCTACCCAGCGGTCGGCGTCCGCCCCGCCTGCGGGCCGTGCCAGCGCGGGATGGTCGGCGCCGTCGGCGGCGGCCTCCAGGGCGGCGACGAGCGTGAACCGGTCGGCGGCGGTGACCGCGAGCCGCTCGGCCATGGCGTCGCGGCCGTGCTGGAGGGTGTGTGCCACGTCGGCCAGTTCCGGTGTCCGGTCCGCCCGTTCGACGGCCGCGAGCAGTGCGGTCGCGTACCGGCGCAGGGCCTGCGGGGTGCGGGCGGACAGCGGGAACACCCACGGGCCGTGCGGCCGCCGCACCTCGGGCGCGGCTCCGGCCTCCTCCAGGACGACGTGGGCGTTGACGCCTCCGTAGCCGAAGGAGCTGACACCCGCGCGGCGCGGCCCGGCAGCCGACATCGGCCAGGCCCGCGCCGAACGGAGCAGCTGGAAGGGGCTGCCGTCGAGGCGCAGATGCGGGTTCTGTTCCCGCAGTCCGGCCAGCGGCGGCTGCACGCCGTGCTCCATCGCGAGGAGCACTTTGATGACTCCGGCGGCGCCGGCAGCGGATTCCAGGTGGCCGATGTTGGCCTTGACCGCTCCGATGGCGCAGTACGGCTCGGCCGGCGGGGGCGTGCCCCGGCGGCTCAGCAGTTCGTCGAAGGCCAGCCGCAGGCCGTTGATCTCCACCGGGTCGCCGAGCTCCGTGCCGGTGCCGTGCGTCTCCAGGTAGCCCAGGGTGGCCGGGTCGGTTCCGGCACGCTCGTGGGCCCGTACGATCATCGCCGCCTGGGCGGCCGGGTTGGGCGCGGTCAGGGACCGGGCCCGGCCCCCGTGGTTGACGGCCGTACCGCGCAGCCAGGCCCGGACCTGACGGCCCCGGGCCCGCTCGGCGCGGGCCAGCACCACGAAGCCGTAGCCCTCGCCGCGGACGAAGCCGTCCGCGCGGGCGTCGAAGGTCCGGCACCGTCCGGTCGGGCTCAGCATGCCCGTGCTGCTGAGGAGGACGTGGTTGTGCGGGGACAGCACCAGGTTGACCCCGCCGGCCACGGCGATGTCGCACTCGCCCGAGCGGATGGACTCTGCGGCCCGGTGGATGGCGACCAGGGAGCTGGAGCAGCCGGTGTTGACCGGTTCGCTCGGCCCGTGCAGGTCGAGCTGGTAGGAGACCCGGTTGACCAGGATGGAGTGCGCGGTGGCGGTGGCGGCGTGCGCGTCGACCGGCAGGCCGGCGGCCTTGCGGATCTCCTCGTAGTCGCTCGATCCCGCCCCGACGAACAGTCCGGCGTCGGCTCCCGCGAGGCTGCCCGGCGCCAGGCCGGCGTCCTCCAGAGCCGTCCAGACCCCTTCCAGCACCAGCCGCTGCTGGGGGTCCATGCCCTCGGCCTCGTGCGGGGAGATGCCGAAGAAGAGGGGGTCGAAGCGGTCGACGTCGTGGATGAAGCCGCCACGGCTCGCGTGTACGCCCTCCGGGAGCGCGTGGCGGTCCCAGCGGTCCGCGGGGACGTCTGTGACCAGGTCGTCCCCTTCCACCAGGTGGTCCCAGAACTCGCCGAGGTCGGCGCTGCCGGGCATCCGCCCGCTCATGCCGATGACGGCGATCGCCTCCGGGTCGACGACCGGGCGCGCGGCCGAAGCCGTGGCGGGCCGGTCCTCGTCGGCCCGGGCGACGGGCAGCGCGGCGGCGGGCGGCGCGGCCGTGGGCAGCGCCTTGCGGTGGTCGCGTGCGAGACGGTCGGCGAGGGCCCGCAGGGTGGGGGTCTCGTAGAAGAGCGCGGGCGTCAGGTCCAGGCCGAAGGCCTCGTTGAGCCGGCTGGCGAGGAGGTTGTAACTGACCGAGTCGAAGCCGTAGTCCCCGATCTGCCGGTCGAGGTCGAGTTCGCCGACTGGGATGCCGGAGGCGTCCGAGGTCAGGTCCAGCAGCGTGTCGGCGAAGGCGGCCGTGGCGGCCCCTGTGGCCTGCGCAATCCCCGTCGCCCGCGTGCCGGCGGGAGCGGTGGCGCCCGCCGCCGCCCTGGCCACCAGGACGTGCTGGAAGTTGCGGGTGGTCCGGGCGGACTCCGGTGAGGCCGTCACCGCCTCGTACCCGGCCTCGCCGAGCACTCCGGTCCAGCCGGGAACGTCCAGCAACGGGGAGCCGGGCAGGCGCAGGCCGGTGTCTCCGTGGGCCCACCAGCCGTCGAACAGCCCATAGGTGAGCGTGCCGGACAGGGTGACCGTCGTCAGCTCGTTGAGGAGCAGTTCGCCTCCGGTGCGCAGGACCCGTCGCAGATGGCGCAGGGCACGGCCGACGTCCGAGGTGGCGTGCAGGACGTTGGCGCCGACCACGAGGTCGAAGCCGCCCTCGTCGAAACCCTGGCCGACGGGGTCGGTGTCCAGGTCGAAGCGCTTGAACCGCAGGAAGGGGTACCGGGCGCCGAACTCCTGCCTGCCGTGGGCGAGGAAGGTCACTGACAGGTCGGTGTACCAGTACTCGAGTCGGCCGCCGTACGGTGCGAGGGCGCGCAGGAGTCCGGCGGAGGTGCCGCCGGTGCCCGATCCGACCTCCAGGATGCGGACGGTGGCGTCGGCGGGCAGGCCGGCGAGGCGTTCCTCCACATGCGCGACGAGGCGGCGGGTGAGCAGGTCGTTGTAGAGGTCGCTGATGGGATTGCCGCGGTACACGCGTTCCATGAGCGAGGTGCCGGAGGACGGGAACAGCAGGTCGGTGGCGAGGAGTTCGCCTCGGAGCAGCTCCGGGTACCGCTCCAGGCACAGGGCCAGCAGCCGTACGAAGACGGCGGACTCGGGGTGCGCGTCGGCGAGGGCGGCGAGCTGTCCGAGGTGTCCGCCCGCGCGGGCGCCGGCCAGGGCGTCCGGGGCCGGGCGCAGGCGTCCGGTTTCGGCCGTGAGCAGGCCGTCGCCCACGAGCGCGTCGAGCACGGTGCGCAGCAGGCGTTCGTACCGGGGGGTGACGCCCACCCGGCGCAGGACCTCGTCCGCGTCGGGGTCGGGTCCGTGCCAGGTTCCCAGGTCGTCGAGCAGGGCGAGCAGGGCCCCGCCCGCGATGCGGGTCATCTGTCGGTCGAGCGCGTGGAAGTCCTCCACCACGCGCACATCGGCGGCGTTCGGCCGCCCGCTGGTGGGCGTCACGTCGGTGCTCTCCGTTTTCCTGTTCGCTGCCATGCGCTCGCGCAGGGCCTCGGTGCCGGGCACGACGACGCTCTGGGGCGCCGGCCGCCGGAGCGTCTCGACGAGCGCGGCGAAGCCCGCCCGGGGTGTGATGGACCGGAAGCCGGCCGCGGTCAGGCGGTCCCGGTGGGTGTCGTCGGCCACTGCCCCGACGGTGCCCCAGAAGCCCCAGTCGACGGCGCGCACCGGGTAGGGCAGGCGGGCGTCGAGCGCGTGGGCGTAGGCGTCGAGGAAGGTGGAGCCGGCGGCGTAGTTGGCCAGGCCGGGGTCGCCGAGGAAGGACTGGGCGGAGGAGAAGAACACCAGGAAGTCCGGGTTCCGTCCGCGCAGGGCGTCGGCCAGGGCCGCGGCGACGCCGGACTTGGCCGCCAGACTCAGTGCGAGGTCCGTGTCCGTGAGGTCGCGTACAAGCCGGTCGCGCCGCACCAGCGCCGCGTGGACGACGCCGTGCACCGGGCCCGCCTCGTCGAGGACGGCCGCCAGTCGGCCGGGGTCGGTGGCATCGGCGCGGGCGTAGCGGATCCGATCCCCCAGGTCGGGGTCGGCCAACTCGCTGCGGCCGACGAGCACCACGTGGGCGTCCCAGTCCTCGACGAGGCGGCGGGCGATGGCCAGGCCGATGCCCCGGGCGCCTCCGACGATCACGTAAGTGCCGCCTCGGCGCAGCGGGACGGGCCCGTCGGCGGCCGGGGCGGGCCGCAGGACCTGGGCGTGGCGGACGGTTCCGGTGTACGCGACGCGCGTTCCCCGGGGCGCGGGCGCCAGGAGAGCGGCGGACACGTGGGCGGGGTCGAGGTCGACGCAGGCGACGGACCAGCCGCGGTGCTCGTTCTCCATGACCCGGGCGAAGCCGGTGATCCCGGCGGCGTAGGGGTCGGTGACGGAGCGGCCGGGCGGGGCGGCTGCGCCGGTGGTGACGATCACCCAGTCGAGGGTGTGCTCGCGGGACCAGGCCCGGGCGTACGGGGCGAGGGCCTTGACGCCCGCGTCCTCGGCGCGCGCGACCCGCTCGGCCTCGTCGACGGCGGTGTCGGCGGTGTCGGTGGGCCCGGCCAGGACGTAGACCAGACGGGGGGTCACCCCAAGCGGATGCGTGCCCAGTTCGGCGAGAGCCGCGTCCTCGTGACGGGCGGCCAGCTCACGGGCCAGGCCCGCGCGGGTGGGGGCGTGGAGCACCACGACCGCACCGTCCGGAGCCGGCCGCGCGGTGGGCGTCGGGACGGCTTCCCAGGTGGGGACGTCCAGCGGGAGCCTCTCGACGGGGGGCTCGGCAGCGGCCCCGGCGGACGGAAAGGCGGCCTGCTGCGGGGCCGGTACGTCGACCCAGCACCGCACGCGGGCGAACGGGTACTGCGGCAGCTCCACCTTGCGCGGCTGCCGGTCGCGGTGCAGGGCGCGCCAGTCGGGTGTGGCGCCCTCCGCCCAGCTGCGCGCCCACGCGTACGGGTCGGCCGGGAGCGGGCCCGCCGCAAGCGGGTCGCCGGCGGGGCGCTGCCCGGTGACGGTGCCCCGGTGGAGGGCCGGCGCCGGCGAGCCGGTGAGGAAGGCGTGGAGGGCGGTACGGAGTCCGGCCGTGTCGGAAGCCACCACGGCGAGCCGCTCCTCCAGCGGTTCCCGGCCGATCTGCGTCGTGTACGCGATGTCGGCCAGCGCGGCCTCCGGTCCGGCGCCCGCCGAGACGGCCTCGGCGAGACCGGCGAGGGTGGAACGGGCGTCGACGTACGGGGCCCGCCCCGGGAACCGGTCGGCGAGGACCCGCGCGAGCCTGCGCAGGTCGGCGACGTCCAGGCCGAGTTCGTCGAGCTCGGCCTCCGGGTCGGCGCCGGCGAGACCGGCCGCTTCGGCCACTTCGGCCACCGCGTCGAGCGGGTCGCCCGCCGTCGGCTCCGCGTACCGCTCGGCGAGCTCGCGCAGCGCCTGCGGGGTGCGGGCGGAGAGCAGCACCACCTGCGGTCCGGCGGTGGAGGAGCCCTCGGTGGCCGGCGTCTGCTGCTGGAACTCCTCGACGATGACGTGGGCGTTGGACCCGCCCGCGCCGAACGCGCTGATTCCGGCACGGCGCGGGCCATCGGCGGCTCCGGCGGGCCACGGCTCGCTCTCGCGCTGGACGCGCAGGCCCGAGGAGTCCCAGTCGATGCTCGTGTTGGCCGGGTCGGCGTGCAGGGAGGGGACCAGGGTGCGGTGGCGCAGCTGGAGGAGGATCTTGGTCAGCCCGGCGATACCCGCGGCCGACTCCAGGTGTCCGATGCCGGACTTCACCGATCCGAGCCGGCTCCGCGCGTCGCCGTAGGCCTGGGAGAGGGCCGTGATCTCGATGGGGTCGCCGAGGGAGGTGCCCGTGCCGTGCGCCTCGATGTAGCCGACGGAGGCGGGGTCCACGCCCGCCTTGCCCAGGGCCCGGCGCACCACGTCGGCCTGCGCCGCGGGGTTCGGGACGAAGAAGCCCCCGGCGCGCCCGCCGTGGTTGACGGCGCTGCCCTTGATCACCGCGAGGACCCGGTCGCCGTCCTCCAGGGCGCGGGGGAGCGGCTTGAGCACGACGACCCCGACGCCCTCGCCGGGTACGTAGCCGTCCCCGTCGGCGCCGAAGGCGCGGCACCGGCCGTCGGAGGAGACGAAGCCGACCTGGCTCAGGTGCAGGTACTTGTACGGGTGGACGATCAGGTTCACACCGCCCGCCAGCGCCAGCTCGCTGTCCCCGGACCGCAGGCTCTCGCAGGCGAGGTGCAGCGCCGTCAGGGACGAGGAGCACATGGTGTCCAGGGCCAGGCTGGGGCCGCGCAGGTCGAGGAAGGCGGAGACCCGGTTGGCCACGGCGGAGGAGAAGGACGTCGGCAGTACGGGCAGCCGGTCCTCGGCTCCCAGGCCGAGCATCTGGTACTGGTTGAACATCACTCCGGCGAAGACGCCCACCATGCGGCCGGCCACGTCGGCGCGGGTGAGCCCTGCGGACTCCAGGGCGTGCCAGGAGGTCTGGAGGAACAGCCGCTCCTGCGGGTCCATCCCCGCGGCCTCGCGCGGGGTGATCCGGAAGAAACCGGGGTCGAACTCGTCGATGCCCTCCAGGAATCCGCCCCACTTGCTGTACGAGTGGCCGGGCGCGCGGTCGGGCCGGTAGAACCCGTCCGAGGTCCAGCGGTCCGCCGGGATCTCGGTGACGCAGTCCCGCCCGGCGCTGAGGTTGCTCCAGAACCGGTCGAGGTCCTCGGCCATGGGGTAGCGGCCGGCGACGCCGATCACCGCGACGTCCCGGTCGTCGGCCTCCGGTGTGCCGTGGTTCGCTCCGGGCCGCGGGGCGGCGGGGGTCCCGGTGGGGGTGGTGCCGGTGGGCGTGGTGCCGGCGGAGACGGCGTCGGCGGGGGTGAGGCCCAGGGCTTCGCGGGCCCGGTCGGGGTCGCCGTGGAGCACGACCAGCTCGGTGCCGGACAGGGCGAGGGCCCGCTCGAACACGTCCAGGCCCGCCGTGGTCGGCAGCGGGGCCTGGCCCTGCCGGGCGAACAGGGCTTCGGCGGCGGCGTCCGTGCGCATGCCGCCCTCGGCCCACAGCGGCCAAGCGAGGGAGAGCAGTCCGCGGTCGCGGGCGTAGGCGTCCAGGAAGGCGTTCGCGGCCGCGTAGTCGCTCTGCCCCGCGTTGCCCGCGACACCGGTCACCGAGGAGAAGAGGGCGAAGAAGTCGAGATCCAGGTGGCGGGTCGCCTCGTCCAGCAGCACGGCTCCGCGCACCTTGGGCGCGAGGACCGCCGTGAGGTCCGTGGCGGCCTTGGTGGTGAACAGGCCGTCGCGCAGGACGCCGGCCGCGTGAACGACACCGTCCAGCCGGCCGTGCCGTTCGAGAATGCCGCTGACCAGGGCGTCGACCTCGGCGGGCACCGTGACGTCGGCGCGGACGTAGGGGCCCTCCGGTCCCGCCGGGCGCGGCGTGCGTCCCACGAGGACGGCCGTGGCTCCGAGCGCGGTCATGCGGGCGGCGAGTTCCCGGCCGATGCCGCCCGCGCCGCCGGTGATCAGGTAGACGCCGCCGGGCCGGAGAGGGACCGCGGGTCCGGGGTCGGCGTCGCGGTAGCGGCGGACGTGGCGGCCGTCGGGGGTGTGCCGTACCCAGGACTCCCCGTGGTCCGCGAGCTCCGCGAGCAGGGCGTCCGTATCGGCGGGGCCCTCGCACTCGACGGCGGTGATCGCGAGGCGCGGCTGCTCCAGGCGTACCGTGCGGGCCAGTCCGGCCACGGCGGCGGCGACGGGGGCCGGGCCCACGTGCACGACGGGGACCGGGCGGTCGGCGAGGGCCTGGGCCAGGGCGAGCACCTCGCCGCAGGCGGACCGTACGGCCTCGGGGAGGTCGGCGGCGTCCTGGTCCGCGACGTGCAGGACCGCTTCCGGGGCGGTGCCGAGTCCGGCGAGGTCGGCGAGGAGCAGCCTCAGGTCCCCGGTCTCGCAGGGGCGCAGCTCGTAGGTGTGGGGGGCGACCCGGCGGAAGGCGGGACCGCGCCGGACGGTGATCTGGTCGGTCCGTACCCGCTGGTCGCCGATGACCAGCAGGGGTCCGGCGGCCGGTGCGAGGGGGCGCGGCGCCGCCTGCCACAGGCCGGTCAGGCAGTGGGTCCGAGCGGGGGTGTCCGCCGGGGCGGCGGGGGCCGGGCGGGCCGGCCGTTCGGCGGGCCACAGTCCGGCGAGGTGAGCGGCGACCGCGTCGACGGTCGGGTACTCGAACAGCAGGGTCGGGTAGAGCGCGATGTCCCAGTGCTCTTCGAACAGCCGTACCAGGGTAAGGAGTTGGGAGGAGTCGAGGCCGAGGTCATAGAAGCCCCGGTCGCCCTCCACCACCAGTGCGGGGTCGGCGACGGCCCGGCGGACCAGCTCGACCACCTCGGCCCGGATGTCCAGCGGTCCGCCGTCGGCGCGGACCGGGTCCGCGGGCCCTTCCGGTTGCGCGGGGACGGCCGGGGCCGCGGCGCGCGGGGCCGGCTCCGTCCGCTCGGCAGCGAGCCGGGTGATCGCCGCGACGGAGCGGACGCGCTTGAAGGTCAGGTCCGTGAACCGGGCGGCCAACGCGCCCGACCCGTCGCGCAGTTCGATGTCGGCCTTCACCACGTCGTCCCCGGCGCCCGCCCCGGCCGGGTGCATGCGCAGGTCGACGGTGCAGGCGTCCCCGAGGGTGCGGGCGGCGCGGAAGGAGCCGATGTGCAGGGGTATGAGGGGGCGCCCGTCCGCCTCCGCCCCGTCGAAGGCGAGCGCGTACGACTGCATGGTCGAGCCGTCGAGCAGGGCGGGGTGCAGCAGGAAGTCCCCCACCGTGCTCCGCGCCTCGTCACCGAGCGCGATCTCGGCACGAACCCGGTCCGCCGTGGCCCGCAGGGTTCCCGCGCAGCGCATGAACGCCCGGTGCTCGATGCCGGCCGACCGGCCCGTGGCGTAGACCTCGCCGACGTCACGCGGCGTGCCGGACGGCTGGAGTCCGGGGGCGCCGGTGAGCGGGGGCAGGTCGGTGCGCAGGGTGGCCCGGAGGTGGGTGGTCACGCTGTCGTCGACGGGCAGTCCGTCGCGGATCCGGCGGCTGGTCGCCGTCACCCGGAAGACGGCGCCGTCGGGTGCGATGTCGACGGTCAGCTCACGGTCGAACGAGTCCGTGGTGACCACCGGCTCGACGAACAGCACATCACTCAACTCGGTTCGGTCCAGGGGGACGGCGCGGGCGGCGAGCAGCCGGTAGACGATGTCGAGGAAGGTGACACCCGGCAGGGTGCGCACCCCGTGCACCCGGTGGTCGTCGACGATCGGGTTGTCCCGCTTCAGGTGCAGGGCACAGCGAACGGACCTTCGGTCCACGTGTTCTCTCCTGGTGGTCGGCGATGCGGGGGCGTGATCGGGCCCGGCCGCGCCGGGTTACGGGAAGGTCAGGTCGAGCCGGGCCGAGCGGACCGGCGCGGCGGCCGGTCCGGGCGCGGCGGGCAGGCGCCAGAATCTGCTGCGCCGGTAGGCGGGCTTGGGCAGCGCCGGCCGTCCGGGTTCCCCGGGGGTGCCGGGGCCCAGCAGGACGTGGGCGTTGGTGCCTCCGAAGCCGAAGGCGCTGACGCCCACCCGGCTCCCGGCCGGCAGGTCCGTGACCCGGGTGACGGGGAAGAAGGGCGAATCGGCGAACGCGAAGCGCGGGTTCGGCCGGTCGCAGTGGAGCGTGGGCACGAGCCGGCCGTGCCGCAGGATCTGTACCGCCTTGATGAATCCGGCGACGCCCGCGGCGCTCAGCAGGTGCCCCATCGAGCTCTTGACGCTCCCGATGCCGCAGTAGCCGCGGTCCTCGGTGTACGTCCGGTGCACGGCGGTCAGTGCCTGGAGCTCGATCGGGTCGCCGATCATCGTGCCGGTGCCGTGGGCCTCGACGTAGCCGACGGTGCGGGCGTCGGCCCCGGCGCGCGTCAGCACGTCGGAGATCAGCGCGCGTTGGGCGCGGCCGCTCGGCGTGGTGTGCCCCATGGTCCGGCCGTCGTTGTTGACGCCCGAGGACTCGATCACGGCCAGCACCCGGTCCCCGTCGCGCAGGGCGTCGTCGAGGCGCTTGAGCAGCACCATCCCGGCGCCCTCGCCCGGCACGAGGCCGTCGGCGGACTCGTCGAAGGTACGGCAACGGCCGCTGGTCGACAGCGCCTTGCCGGCGCTGAGCATGAGGTAGGGCTCCTCGTCGAACAGCAGGTCCACGCCTCCGGCCAGGGCCATCGACGACTCCCCCGACGCCAGGCTCTGGGCGGCCAGGTGGATGGTCACCAGCGACGAGGAACACGCGCTGTCGACCACGAGGTTCGGCCCCGTCAGGTCCAGGAAGTGCGAGATGTGGGCGGCGACGAAGTTCTGGTTGACGCCGGCGATGTAGGGCCGTTCGGGGGGCTGCAGGTGAGCCCGGTGGTTGCCCGTGCGTGTGCCGACGAAGACGCCGACCGCCCCTCCCCGTACCTCGTCCTCGCGGTACCCGGCGTCCCGCAGGCACTCCACGGACACCTCCAGCGCCTTGCGCGCCAGCGGGTCCAGGTGGCGTGCCGCCTCGGCATCGAATCCGAAGAACTCCGGGTCGAACAGGGCGGCGTCGTCGAGGAATCCGCCCCATTTGCTCTGGCTGCGTCCCGGTCCGCCGTCCGGGCTGTAGAGGGAGGCCACGTCCCAGCGGTCGGCCGGCACCTCGGTGACGAGGTCGCGGCCCGCCAGCAGGGCCTCCCAGAACTGCGCCGGGTCGGCTGCGCCCGGCAGGCGGCAGCCCATCCCGATCACGGCGATGGGCCTCGGCCGCCCGTCCGGGGAGGGGGTCCGGAGCTGCGCCTGCGCCCCGGGTTCGGCCCGGGCCCAGGACGGCTGCGTCTGCGCCCCGGGGGCGGGCGGGCCGGCGGGCTCGGGTTCGAGGCCGGCAGGGGGTACGCCGAGCGCGGCGGCGAGGCCGCCGAGCGTCGGGTGCTCCTGGAGGAGGCTCGGATCGACCGGGTGGCCGAGGATCCCCTCCAGGTCGCGCACCAGTTCGGCCATCAGCAGCGAGTCCACGCCGATGTCACCGAGCAGGGTGTCGGCACCCAGCAGGCCGGGGTCGACTTTGGTGGTGCGGGCCACGACGGCGTACAGCCAGTCCGGCGCCGCCGCCGTGGCGGACTCACCGTACGGTGCGGTCGCCGCCGGTGCGGTCGCGACCTGTGCGGCCACGGCCGACACCGCCGGGCCCGCAACGACCACGCCCGGAACGGCTCCCGGTACGGCGACGGCTCCGGCGGAGGGCTGCTGTCCGGGGCGCGGCTCCGCGGTGCGCCGCGGTGCCAGGAACAGCTCGCCGGCGGCCACGGCGGCGCGCTCCACCCGGCAGGGCAGGGACACGGGGTCGCCGGGCACCCGCAGGGCGAGGTCGAGGAGTTCCAGGGCGTCGTCGGCGGCGAGGTCGGGGATGCCGAGCCCGCCGCTCGCACTCGTACGCTCCAGCCCCATGCCCACGCCCCGCCACAGGGGCCAGCGCAGGGCGCGCACCACGCACCCGGAGGCGCTGGTGTCGTGGGCGGCGGCGAAGTCGTCGAGCACGCCGTTCGCCGCCGCGTAGTCCAGGTGGCCCGCGGCGAGGGGCGGCAGCGCTCCGGCCACGGAGGAGAACAGCACCATGAGCCGGGGCGGTGTGGCTCCGAAGGCCGACCACAGCACCCGCAGCCCGTCGGTCTTGGGCCGCAGCACCCGGGAGATCTCCTCGGGCGTGCGGGACAGGAAGGACGTGGGCGGGTCCATCACCCCCGCGCAATGGAAGACGGCGTCGATCCCGCCGGCCTGCTTCCTGACCCGGCCGATCAGCCGGCGCAGGGAGGCGACGTCCTCCAGGGCGTCGGTCCGTACGGTCAGCGTCACCCCTCGCTCGACGAGGGCGAGCAGCGCGGTGAGGCGGGCGCGCAGCGCCGGGTCCGTGGCGGGTGCGGCGACGAGGGCGTCCCACTGGTTGCGGACCGGCACCCGGGAGCGGCCGACGAGCACGATGTGGCGGGCTCCCCGGTCGGCCAGGTGGGCCGCGAGGCGCAGGCCGATGCCGCCGAGGCCGCCGGTGATGAGCACCGCGCCGCGGTCGACGCCCGCGAGCAGGTCCTCGGCGGCCCGCGCCGGGGCGAAGGCGGCCACGGGCCGGCGGCGGCGCGTGCCCTCGTACCGGATCTCCGTCTCCCGGTCGACGGCGGCGCTCTCGGCCCGGACAGCGGCGGCGAGTTCTGCAACGCCGCCGTCGACGCGGACGGTGCGGCCGTGGAGGGCCTGGAACTCGCCGGACAGGGAGCGGTAGAAGCCCGCGAGCGCAGAGCGCTCGGCGCCGCTGACGTGTACGCAGCGCAGCCCGACGCGGGGGTTCGCGGTGAGCGTCCGCTGCAGCAGTGCGATGCGCTCGGTGACGAGGGTGCCGGGGGCGGCCCAGTCGACGAGGTCGACGATCCCGCCGAGGCCGGCCAGATCGGGTACGGGATCCCCGGGGACGTGCGCGATGGCGCGTTCCCCGAGCACCGTACGGGCCAGTTCCGGGTCGGTGGTGACCACCAGCAGCCGGCCGGTGTCGCCGGTGTCCGGCGCGGGTGCGTCCGCCCACTCGGTGGTGAGGAGTTCCGCGCCCGCGACGGGTGCCACCCAGTGCTGGTCGCGGCCGAAGGGGTAGGTCGGCAGCGAGACGGGCGGTGCGTCCGGGGCCGTCCAGGCCGGCCCCGCCCCTTCGGACTGCCCGTTCACGGGCGCATTCGGCGGCGTGTCGAGCGCCGAGGTGAGCCGCGCGGCGAGTTCGCCGAGGTCCGATGCCTCGACGGCGACGCGGTACGGCAGGGCCGCGCGCCCGGTGCGCAGGGTCCGCGCGATCGACGCGAGCGGCGGGGCGTCCGGTGAGCGGACCGCCTCCAGCAGACGAGCCACGGCCTCCCGCAGCGCCTGCGGGGTCCGGGCGGAGACGGGCACGACCACCGGAGCGGCCGTGGCGGGGGCCGCCGCCGCGCGGGAACCTTCCTCCAGGACCACGTGCGCGTTGGTGCCGCCCATCCCGAAGGAGCTGACTCCGGCCCGCAGCGGGCCGCCGCCTACGGGCGACTCCCATGCGCTGCGGTCGCGTTGGAGCCGCAACGGCGTACCGTCGATCTTGATCATCCGGTTCGGGCGGTTCAGGTTGCGCGCGGCCGGCAGCGTACGGTGCCGCATGGCCAGGATCACCTTGACCATGCCGGCGATTCCGGCGGCCGCCTCCAGGTGGCCGATGCTCGTCTTGACCGAGCCGACCGCGCAGTGCGGCTCGGCGGGCCGTGCGTGGCCCCACTGCCTGTAGAGCCGCTCGAACGCGGCGACCATGCCGGAGACTTCGATCGGGTCCCCCAGGCGCGTGCCGGTGCCGTGCGCCTCGATGTAGCCGACGGTGCGCGGGTCGACGCCCGCCTCGTTGTAGGCGGCGACGAGCAGGTCGGCCTGCGCGTCCGGGTTGGGGGCGGTGAAGGACTGAGCCTGCCCGCCGTGGTTGACGGCCACGCCGCGGATCACCGCGTGCACGCGGTCGCCGTCGGCCAGCGCCCGGTCCAGCGGCTTGAGCAGCAGGGCGGCGACGCCCTCGCCCCGGACGTATCCGTCCGCGTCCTCGTCGAAGGTGTGGCAGCGGCCGCGCGGACTCAGTACGCCGGTGCGCTGGTAGGCGTGTTGCCGGTCGGGGTCGCACAGGACGTTGACGCCGCCCGCGAACGCCTGGTCGCATTCGCCGGTGCGCAGCGCGGCGACGGCCTGCGCGACGGCGACCAGGGACGAGGAGCAGAGGGTGTCCACGGCGACGCTCGGCCCGCGCAGGCCGAGGGTGTACGAGACGCGGTTGGCCACCAGGGAGGGTGAGACCGCGACACTCAGGTGCGGCTCGTCCCGCCCGGCGTGCCGGGCGATCAGCGCGGCGTAGTCGGAGTGGCACACGCCCGCGTAGACGCCGGTGCGGCTGCCGGTGAGCGAGGCCGGATCGCATCCGGCGTCCTCGGCCGTCGCCCACACGGTCTCCAGCAGCAGCCGCTGCTGGGGGTCCATCAGGGCTGCCTCACGGGGGCTGATGGAGAAGAACTCGTGGTCGAAGCCGCGTATGTCGTCGAGCAGGGCCGCCTTGCCGATCAGACCGGGATGGTCGGCCGCGTTCCAGCGGTCCGCGGGAACGTCGCGGACGGCGTCCTCGTCGCGGCCCAGGAGGTCCCACAGTTCGGGCACGCTCCGCGCGCCGGGGAACCGGCCGGCCATGCCGATCACGGCAATCGGCACGGCGGCGCGACCCTCCGCCGACGGTACGGCCGCGGCCGGATCCGGGCGTTCGCCGCGCAGGACGCGGGCCATGGCGGTGACCGTGAACGCCTGGAACAAGGTGCTGGGGTCGATCTCGCAGCCGATCTCGTCCTCGGCCCGTACGGCGGCCTCCGACAGGGACAGGCTGTCCAGTCCGCGCGGGCGCAGGTCGTCGTCCGCAGTCAGCGAGCCGGCGGGCTCCCCGAGCACGGTCTCCAGCAGGGCCAGGAGCCGGCTTTCGAGGTCTTCGGGCAGGGAAGCGCGCGGCGGCTCGGAATAGGAAGCAGCAGGAGAAGGAGAGGCGGAGTCGATCGCGACCGGGGCCGCGCCGTCGCCCAGGAGGGCCGCGAAGGCCTCGGGCCGGACGAGCCGCTTGACGGTCTCCAGGCGGGCGAGCGTCCGGCCGTCGCGTTCCCGCAGGAGGGAGGAGGTGAGGACCACCCGGTCCTCCGACTCCCGCCGGCACCCGTCCAGGCGGTAGCGCACGGCGTCGGCCAGGCCGCAGTTGCCGAGGTAGACGATGTCCCGGCTGAGGGTGACGGCGTCGACGGCCCACTCGCCGCCGGGCACCACCGACCGTACGTACTTGCGCTCGCCGCGGTCGTTGATGTGTGGGTACGAGGCGAAGTAGAGCAGGCCCGCCGCGTTCACGTCCGCGAAGGGGTTCAGTTCGTACGTGTCGGTGTACAGACCGGTGGCGCCGTCGGGCTCCTGCTGGGTCAGGGCTCGGAACTCGCCCTGGAAGTGACGGTGTTCCGCGCTCGCGTCCGCCACGGGACCGCGGCCTTCGTTCCGCGGGGTGCCGGGGACGAGCCAGTTGCCGGGGCCCCGGCGGACGAAGGAGGTCAGCAGCCGGACGTCGACCGACGTCGTGGGCGTGGCGAAGCGGATGTCGCTGACGAAGGCGTGCTCGTCGAGTCGGGCGAGCGTGCCGGTCAGTTCTCCCTCGTCGTGCTCGGTGAAGAAGCGGAGGGAGTCGGCCGCGGTGAGCCGGGCGCGGGTGAAGGCGGGCAGCAGCCGTTCGCCGTAGGCGTCGGCGAGTTCGGCGACCGGGAGGCCGAAGTGCTCGCCGATCAGCGACCAGTGGAGGTCGCCGGCTTCGCGTAACAGCCAGTTCTCGGAGAGGCCGCCGACGGAGAGTGCGGGGAGGCCGAGGACGATCCTGCGGGTCAGCATATGGGCACCCGTCCGGCCGCAGTACGCTCGGCGGCCGCCGCGGGCCGGTGTGCGCGCCGACCCGGATGCGGCCACGACTGATAGCAGCGCTGAATCATCCACATCCCCCGATGTATTTGCCTGAAGACCTGTCTAGCACAACGGCCGTCGAAGTAGCTGACCATTGAAACTACTCCTGCAAGGCTCTGTATAGCACAGTGACCACCGAGGTGGTTGACCATTGAAACTACCCTCGACTCGGCCCCTTCCCCCGTCACCGGAATTCGAAGGCCGACAAGAATGCATCGTGGATGATCATGCCTGGTTACGCAAGTGGAGGGGTCGCTCGTGTCAGGAATTCCAGAGCCGGATCTCGGCATCCACCATCCAGTACGGGAACCCGGGCCGACCTGGCCTGATGGCGCGAATCCCGTGAGCCGCACGGGGTCGGGGCCCAGGCCGCGCCCCATCGTCGCCGGGCCCGGCCTACTCGCCGGTACGCTGCCGGACGTCGTGATCGTGGAGCTGTTCGCCGACCCACCGGACATCCACCTCTACCCGGAGGAAGCGGACAGGGTGAAGCGCGCGGTCGACAAGCGCCGACGAGAATTCGCCACCGTCCGGCTGTGCGCCCGCACGGCATTGGCCCGGCTCGGGGTGCCGCCGGGGCCGATCCTTCCCGGTCCCGCGGGGGCGCCGGTCTGGCCCGAGGGCGTCGCGGGCAGCATGACCCATTGCCCCGGCTACCGTGCGGCGGCGGTCGCCAGGACCGCGACGGTCGCCGCGGTCGGGATCGACGCCGAACCGAACTCCGTGCTGCCCAAGGGCGTCGAGCGGATGGTGGCCTCGCCCGAGGAGCGGCGCACGCTGGACCGTCTCACCCTGTCCCATCCCGCCGTGGCCTGGGACAGGCTGCTGTTCAGCGCGAAGGAGAGCACATACAAGACCTGCTTCCCGCTCATGGGCCAGCTGCTGGATTTCAGCGACTGCACCATCACCCCCGATCCGGAGCGGGGCACCTTCAGCAGTTCGCTGCACGTGCCGGGCCCGGTGGTGGGCGGGCGCCGGGTGAACACCTTCACCGGGCACTGGCGAACCGTCGTCCGGGAGGGCGTCGAGTACGTGGCTACGGGGATCGTCGTACCGGCCGTCCCCCGCACCCGCGGTGTCCGGCGACCGTGACCGGTAACCGGTGACCGCAGGCAAAACTTCGGCCGCATTCGATACGGTGGCTGAAATCCACGGGAGGCAAGAGGATTCCCTCCGTGGGCTCCGTAGGAAATCAGCCAAATAACTCGTCGAACCCCGTTCGGTCGTCCCGCACGGGGCCGCCGGGTCAATGGCCGGAAGTCGATCACACCCTTGGAGGGCCCATCTTGCGCCAGTAGGGTGATCGACATGCTGCAAGAAGTAAAAGGAACGCAATATCTGACGGCGCTGCGCGAGGGCGGTTCGCTTCCCGGCATCGTCGAGGCCGACAACGACGGCACCTATGTCGTCAAGTTCCGGGGAGCCGGCCAGGGAAGCGCGGCCCTCGTCGCCGAGATCGTGGTCGGTGAGCTCGGTCGGCACCTCGGCATCCGGGTCCCCGACCTGGTCCTCCTCGACGTGGACGTCGAACTGGCCCGGCGCGAGCCGGACCAGGAGGTGCAACAGCTCCTCCAGGCCAGCACCGGCCCCAATCTGGCCATGGACTTCCTGCCCGGCTCGGTCGGCTACGACGGCATCGCCTGGCGGGCGCCGGCGGAGGAGGCCGCCCGCATCTACTGGCTGGACGCCCTGACGGCCAATGTGGACCGCACCTGGTCCAACCCCAACCTGCTAATCTGGCACCGGCAGTTGTGGGCGATCGACCACGGTGCGGCGCTGATCTTCCAGCACTCGTGGCCGTCGGTGGACGGCTGGGCCAACCGGGACTACGGATTGGGCTCGCACGTCCTGTCCGAGCGGGTGTCCACGCTGACCTCCCCGGTCCTCGACGCCCTCGACGCCGAGCTGGCCGCCCTCGTGACGCCGGAGGCGCTGAAGCGGATCCTCGGACTCGTGCCCGACGACTTCCTGGTCAACATGAACTCGGCGAACGGCGCGGACCCGCAAACCCTGCGCGAACGCTACTGCGAATACCTGCTGGCCCGTCTCGCGGGCGAGCGCGCCTGGTGGCCGGAGGTGGCGGCATGAGCACTCGCGTCTCCCCGTCCCTCGGTTTCGACTACGCGCTGCTGCAAGCCGTTCCCCGCGTGGACCGCGGCGAGCGGATCAACGTCGGCGCGCTGCTCTACTGCAAGCAAGCCGACTTCCTTGCGGCCGAGATCCACATCGACGCCGCACGCCTGCGCGCCCTGGACCCCGCGGTCGACCTGACCGGTGTCACCGACGCCCTTGAAGCGATCCGCGCCATCTGCGCGGGCGACCCTAAGGCCGGCCAGGCCGGCGCCGGCACGCTGCGCTCGCGGTTCGGCTGGCTGACGGCCCCGCGCAGCGCGGTCGTCCAGACCGGACCGGTGCACGGCGGCCTCACGGCGGACCCGACGGCCGAACTGGACCGGCTGATGAACCGTCTGGTGCGCTGAGCCACCGTCCTCCCGCACCACCGCCCACCCCCGTACCGTGGACACCACATGCAGGACGTCATCGATGCCGTCGTGAACGGGGAAGGGGTGCGGGAGGACTTCGCCGCGCTCGCCGCCCCCGAGGCGTACCGGGCCGTCACCTTGCACAAGGACGAGACGGACCTGTTCGCGGGGCTCGCCACCCGCGACAAGGACCCGCGCAAGTCGGTGCACCTGGACCGAACTCGGCCCGGGTGAGGCCCTGGTGGCCGTCATGGCCTCCTCGGTCGACTACAACACCGTCTGGTCGTCCCTCTTCGAACCGCTGCCGACCTTCGGTTTCCTGGAGCGCTACGGCAGGCTCAGCGAGCTCACCAAGCGCCACGACCTGCCGTACCACGTCATAGGCTCCGACCTCGCGGGCGTCGTCCTGCGCACGGGGCCGGGCGTCCATGCCTGGAAGCCCGGTGACGAGGTCGTCGCGCACTGCCTCTCGGTCGAACTGGAGTCCTCCGACGGCCACAACGACAGGATGCTCGACCCCGAGCAGCGCATCTGGGGTTACGAGACGAACTTCGGCGGCCTGGCGGAGCTCGCCCTGGTGAAGTCCACCCAGTTGATGCCCAAACCCCGGCATCTGAGCTGGGAGGAGGCCGCTTCCCCGGGGCTGGTCGCCTCCACCGCGTACCGCCAGCTGGTCTCCCGCAACGGGGCCGGCATGAAGCAGGGCGACAACGTCCTGATCTGGGGTGCCGGCGGCGGACTCGGCTCCTACGCCACCCAGTTCGCCTCGCCGGCGGGGCCAACCCGGTCTGCGTGGTCTCCAGCGCGCAGAAGGCCGACATCTGCCGGGCGATGGGCGCGACCGCGATCATCGACCTCCTCGAACCGGCTGATCTCCAAGGGCAGGATCCACCCCACACTGTCGAAGGTCTACGCGCTGGAGGACACCGGCCAGGCCCTGTGCGACGTCCACCGCAACCTGCACCACGGCAAGGTGGGGATCCTCGCGCTGGCCCCCGAGGAGGGCCTGGGCGTCCGTGACCACGAGCTGCGCGCCCGGCACCTCGACGCCATCAACCGCTTCAGGATCCCGGGGCCGGCGTCCGCCTGACCCTGCGGCTCGGCCACGGGCTGCCACCACGCCTTCGGGCACCGGTGGCAGCCCGTTCGCGTGCGCGCCCCGCAACGCGGCTCCCTCTCTGAACGCGTTTCAGATATGGCTCCGTATTGGGATACAGTCTCGTATCTGGGAAGCGCGTCAAGGAGGCGATGACCATCACCAAGCGACTCACCCGGCAGCAGAGCCGGCAGGTCACCCGCGAGCAGATCCTGCAGTCCGCGGCCGCGCTCTTCGCCGGCCAAGGGGTCAGCGGAACCTCGGTGGAGCAGATCGTCGAGGCCGCCGGGTACACCCGGGGCGCCTTCTACGGCAACTTCGAGGGCAAGCACGAGCTCGTCCTCGCCCTGCTCGAACAGCGGACCCAGCACGAGCTGGAAGAGATCCAGGCGATGAGCCGCGAGGCGGCCACCTTCGAGGAGATGCTCGACCACCTCCGCTCCTGGCACCGCCGGCGCGACGAGAACCTCGCCAGCTGGCTCGCCCTGCGCACCGAACTCTGGCTCTACGGACTGCGCGACCCGGAGCTGCTGCCCGTACTGGCGGACCGCGAGCGCCGCTCCCGGGAGGCGATCGCCCAGTCGCTGGAGCAGGGCTTCACCGCGCGCGGCGTGACCACGCCGGCTCCCGTGGAGCTGCTGGCCCTGATCGTGCACGCGCTGAACGACGGACTGTCCATCCAGCGCGTGCTCTCCCCGGCCGACAGCGGCATGGACTCCGTCGTGGACGTGGTGGAGCTCCTGATGAAGTCCTGGACCGCACTCGCCCGCAGCACCGCAACCGCTGCCGAACCCACCGCGGCACCCACCGCCGAACCCCCGATCGAGAACCTGGAGAAGAACCCATGAACAAGGCAGGGCAGGCAGAAAAGCCGGCGAACACCGGCCCACCTGCCACCCCCGACGCGCCCGAGCCCGACCCGAAGCGGTGGCTCGCGCTGACCGTCCTGCTGGTCGCCACCTTCATGGACCTGCTCGACGCCAACATCATCACCGTGGCGATCCCGAGCATCCAACGCGACCTCGGCGCCTCGACCGTCGCCATCCAGGCGATGACCGCCGGCTACACCCTGAGCTTCGCGGTCCTGCTGATCACGGGCGGCCGGCTCGGTGACATCTTCGGCCGCAAGCGGATGTTCCTCATCGGCGTCAGCGGCTTCGTCCTGGCGTCCGCCATGTGCGCCGCCGCGCCCAGCACCGAATTACTCGTCGTCGCCCGCGCGCTCCAGGGGCTCACCGCCGCGATCATGGTGCCCCAGGTACTCGCGCTCATCCACGTCTCCTTCGCTCCCCAGGAGATCGGCCGCGTCGTCAGCCTCTACGCGAGCATGGTCGGCCTGGCCATCGTCTCCGGTCCCCTCATCGGCGGCGCCCTGATCAGCTGGAGCCCGCTGGACCTCGGCTGGCGCAGCATCTTCGTGGTGAACCTGCCGGTCGGCGTGGTGGCCCTGATCGGCGCCGCGAAGTGGATGCGGGAGTCGAGCTCCCCCCACGCGAAGCGCCTGGACATCATCGGCATGCTGCTGGTGATCCTCGGACTGCTGCTGCTCATGGTGCCGCTGACCCTCGGCCGCGAACTCGACTGGCCGCTCTGGAGCATCGTCTCGCTCGTCGCCTCCGCCCCCGTCCTCGTGCTGTTCGTGGTCTACGAACGCCACAAGACCCGCAAGGACGGCTCGCCCCTGGTGACGCTGTCCCTGTTCAAGGTCCGCGCGTTCGGCGCCGGCATCGGCGTGCAGCTCCTCTTCAGCGCCATCCCCGCCGGCTTCTTCCTCAGCTGGACCCTCTACCTCCAGGCCGGCCTCGGCTGGTCGGCCCTGCACACGGGTCTGACAGCGATCCCGTTCTCCCTGTGCGTGCCGGTCGTCGGCGGTCTCGCCGTCCGCAAGTTCTTCCCGCTCTACGGCCGTTACTGCCTGCTCGCGGGGGCCGTCCTGATGTTCGCGGGCATCGTCTCCTACGCCTGGGCGGCCGACCACTTCGGTCCGGACATCACCTCCTGGCACGCGGTCCCGTCCATGCTCCTGATCGGCTCCGGCATGGGTCTGCTCATGCCCCCGCTGACGGCGCTGGTCCTCAGGGAGGTCAAGCCGCAGGAGGCCGGCGCCGCTTCGGGCATCATCAACGCCACCGGCCAGCTCGGTGCCGCGCTCGGCGTGGCGGTCCTCGGCAGCCTCTTCTTCGCGGCGCTCGCGGGCAACGCCGGGCCGCAGGCTGAACGGGTCGCCCCCACCGTGCAGTCGGTGTCGCCCCAGCAGGCCGCGGATCTCCAGGACTGCGCGACCGAGGCACTCGGCCAGGACGACCTGGCCAAGGTTCCGGACACGTGCTCCACCCTGGTGCAGGGCGCCGACGGCGGCACCCGGGATACGATCAACGGCGCGCTCGGCGAGATCCGCGCGCAGACGTTCGTGTCCACCTACAGCGAGACGCTGTACTGGGCCGCCGGCGGCCTCGTCCCGGTCACCGCCCTCGTGCTGCTCCTGCCGCACCACCGGGTCCGGCGGGAGGAAATGACCTAGTGCGCCGCGCCTCTGACGACCAGTCGAACCTGAGAACCACATCTGGAGACCGCCCATCATGAGCAGCAGTACGACTTACCAGGTCCTCACCCGGGGCAAGTTCGCGCCTCTCGACGAGGAGCAGCGCGCGTCGCTGCTCGCCCAGGTTGACGACCACGGCGTGCTCACCGCCCGGTTCACCGAAGAGGGCACGGTGAACTACGAGCGCGGACTGCACGGATTCACCTTCCGCGTGCTGATCCCCGCGACCGACGACGACACCGAGGAGCTCGTCCTGTCGCAGGCCGAGGAGCTCGCCGTGGCGGCCGTCGCCAAGCTCGGCGCCGGATGCCTCGACCTCAAGTCGGTGTCCACCGACCTGGCCAGCATCAAGATCAAGCGGAAGGGGCGCTGACCCGAAGGTCCCGGCCGGTGCGGCGCCCTGGCGCCGCGCCGGCCCGCACCGGCAGGAATGCGGAACACTCTGATGACACCTGACGAATTCACCCTCGTGATGTCCGACCCGACACTGCGCCGCGTCTTCTCCGCGGTCGCGCTCGGCTCGTCCACCTCGTCCGAGATCCTCACGGCCGCGGGGCTCGACACCCCGGTGGCGGCCAAGGCCATCGGGCAGCTGACCCGGACGGGGCTGCTCGTGCCCGAGGGGCGCGGCCGGCTCGTCGTCAACGAAGGCGCCCTGGAGGAGGCGGCGCAGACCGCTGCCCGCCGCCGGGAGGAGGAGGCCGCCACCGAGCAGCCTGACGCCCGACTGCGCGGCTTCGTGCGCGACCGGGTGCTGGTGGGTCTACCCGAGGAGGCCGACCACGAGGCGCGGCGAACGGTGCTGCGGCACGTGGGGGATGCCACCTTCACCCCGGGCGGGGAGTACGACGAACGCACGGTGACGGAGCGTCTGGAGCCGTGGTGTGAGAGCGGTGTCCTGGACGCCGTGTCACTGCGCCGGGCCCTCGTCGACCTCGGGGTGCTGCGCCGGGAGTCGGGGCTGTACGGCCTCACCGCCGCTCCGGTCGGCGCCGCCTGACACCGATGTGCCCCCGTCCGGACGGGGGCCCATCGGCCTTCGCTCCTCTCTCATGCTGTGACCGGAAAGGTTCACCGGGTCCCGACGCCCGGCACGGCGCTAGGCGGGGGCGGCCCGGCCCGCCGCCACGGGTGCCGGCCGGGGCCGGCGTACCGCCCCCAGTACGGCGGCCTGGTACGGGGTGAGGGAGCTCGCCCGCTCCTGCGGGAACAGCGCGGCCCAGTTCGGCTCCCGCCCGCAGGCGTACAGGGTCCCGAGCGAGGCGAGCATGGAGCGGGCCTCGGCCCGCCGCCTGCCGGAAGGCAGCAGCCATCCCTGCCGTTCCCCGTGTTCGAGGGTCTGGCGCACCGGGCTCAGCAGTACCGGATGGGCGCTGACCTCAACGAACACCTCATGTCCCGCGGCGCCCAGATGCTCCACCGCGGCCGCGAACCGTACCGGTTCCCGCAGGTTGCGCATCCAGTACGCGGCCCCGAGCCCGGCGCCCGGCACGGGCTCGGCCGTCACGGTCGAGTACATCGGCAGGCGGGTGGGGGCCGGCTCCAGGGTGCGCAGGGCGGCGTGCAGATCCTCGCGCAGCTCCTCCACGTAGTGGCTGTGCGAGGCGACCGTCCCCTTGATCACCCGGCAGTAGACGTCCCGCGCCTCCAGCTCGCCGACGAGCGTGGCGAGCGAGCTCGAGTCCCCCGCCAGGACGGTGGAGCGGGGGCTGTTCTCCCCCGCCACGCTGATCCCGCCACCGCTCGCCTCGGCCACCGCCTGCGCCTCGGCGGGTGAGAGTTCCGTCGTGGCCAGCGCCCCCTTGCCGGAGATCCGGCGCAGCAGCGCGCTACGTCGGCAGGCGACCATCAAGGCCTCGCGCAGGGTCAGTGCGCCGGCTGTGTGGGCGGCGGCGATCTCCCCCATGCTGTGCCCGACGACCGCGTCGGGCGTGATCCCCCAGCTGCGCCAGAGCGCCGTCAGGGCGATCTGCAAGGAGACCATCGTCGGCTGGAGGACGTCCAGTTCGTCCAGTCGCGCCTTCTCGGCCGGCAGCTTCAGCTGCTCGACGACGGAGAAGCCGGCGAACTCGCTTACCAGCCGCTCGCAGTGGTGCATCACCTCGCGGAACACCGGCTGCTGCGCATGGAGTTCGCGGCCCATTCCGTACCACTGGGCGCCCTGTCCGGCGAAGACGAACACCAGCCCGGGGCGCCGGGCCGTGACCTCCGCCGGGACCCGCCCAACCTCGCCCGCGCAGGCCTCTTCGAGCTGCGTGTGCAGGTCGTCGTACGAGTCGACGGCGAAGGCGATCCGGTGGTCGCCGGCCGTGCCCGTCGCCGCCTCGTGGCAGTACCGGGCGAGTGAGGGCAGTTCGCGTCCGGCACGGATCCTGTCGATGTGGGCGTACAGCAGGACCTGGAGCAGGTCCTCGGTACCGGCGGCGACGGCGAACAGCCGTGGACTCATGCTTCCCCCTTTCGGTTTCGGCCCGGGCGGCGGGTCATCGGCGGACGGCGATCCGGTGGCGGTAGCTCTCCATCGGCAGGCCAGTCATCCACGGCACGATGCCCAGCTTGCTGAGCGCCTTGATGGAGGGCGGCGGCTGGTAGCCCGCGAACATGCCGCCGAACATGAGGATCTGGCTGTGCGCGGCGATCTGGCGTACCAGCGGGTTCATGCGCTGCTTGCCGAGGGTGGTGCGGAAGTGGCTGCCGGGTGCCATCCGGCGGCGGACGGCCGCGCGGACCCGGTCCGAGATGTCGTGGTCGGCCGTCCATTCCAGGCCCTCGGTCTCCTCCGCCGTGCGCCGCATGGTCTCCGTGCGCTGTCGGGTGTAGACGTCGATGTGGCTGAGGAAGCCGCCGGGGCGCAGCACGCGTGCGGCCTCGGCGAGGAACCTGCCGAGGTCGGGGTAGGTGTGCGAGCTCTCGATGTTGACGAGCACGTCCACGGAGCCGTCCTCGAAGGGCAGGTCCTCCGCGTCGCCGTGGACGAAGGTGAGCGCGTCGCCCCGGGACAGGGTGGCGGTGGCCCGTGCGACGGCCTTCGGTGACAGGTCCAGGCCGGTCATGCGGGCGCCGGGGGCGATGCGGGAGAGGAGGTTGAGGCCCTCGCCCATGCCGCAGCCGACTTCCAGGACGTGGCGTCCGGCGTAGTCGTCGAAGTCGAGGGGGAGCTCGCGCAGGGCGAGGAAGTAGAGCTGCTCGCTGAAGCCGTCGGTCCAGGGATCGCCGAAGCCGGGCACGCGGGCGCGGATCTCCTCGACGAGGGCGGGGTCGTGCATGCCCCAGTTCCACAGGGCCCCGGGGCCGGAGAGCGTGGCGGCCATGTCGTAGATGGTGGCGCTGGCGGACTTCATGCCGACGGCGTTCTCGCCGCGGCGGGCGGTGCCGGCCTCGTCGAGGTTGATGTCCGCGAGACCGCTGGTGAAGGCGGTCATGACGTCAGGGGTGGCACTCATGTGGGTCTCCGGTGAGCAGGGTGGGTGGTCAGGTGCTGACGGTGTCGCCGCGCACCAGACCGAAACCTTCGGGTACGTCGGCGGGGTCGGTGCCGGTCGTGACGGGTCGGTTGCCGGCGTCGACGAAGACCACACTCGGTTCGTACGAGCGGGCGTGCTCCTCGCTCATGGAGGCGTAGGAGATGATGATGACGAGGTCGCCGGGGTTGATGAGGTGGGCCGCGGCGCCGTTGATGCCGATGACCCCGCTGTCGGCCTCGCCCTGGATGACGTAGGTGCTGAGGCGGGCCCCGTTGTCGACGTCGACGATGTCGACCTTTTCGCCGGGCAACAGGTTCGCGGCGGCCATCAGAGTGGAGTCGATGGTGACGGAGCCCACGTAGTGCAGGTCCGCCTGGGTCACCGTCGCACGGTGGATCTTGGACTTGAACATCTCTCGGTACAGCACGTTCTCTCCGTTCACCAGGTCACCGGTAGCTCTTGGACGCCGTAGATGATCACGTCCAGGCGGGTGCGGACCTCGGCGGCGGGGACGCCGAGGCGCAGCCCCGGGAAGCGTCCGAACAGGGCCTCGAAGGCGACCCGCAGTTCCAGCCTGGCGAGTTGCTGGCCCGCGCACTGGTGGACGCCGTGCCCGAAGGCGAGGGGAACTCCATGCGGGCGACCGGGTGGTCAGCGCGGAGCACGCCCAGTTCGGGTGCGGGGTCGAAGGGGCACCGGCCCCGGGTCATCGGCAGACCCGGGACCGTGGGAAGGCCGTCGGTCATCGCACCTCGTTCCCCGGGGACAGGCGGACGGGAAGACGCTGCATCGAGAGCAGGTAGCGCGGCTCGATCTCCTGCGGGTCGACGGCCAGCGACAGGTCGGGGAACCGCTTGAACAGTGCGGTCAGGGCGACCTCCCCCTCGATCAGGGCGAGGCTGGCGCCCAGGCAGTAGTGCGCGCCCCGGCCGAAGCCCAGGTGCGGGTTCTGCTCGCGGGTGACGTCGAGGCGTCCGGGCTCCTCGAAGACCTCGGGGTCCCGGTTCGCGGCGGCCAGCACCACCTGGATGGCCTCTCCGGGTTGCACCTTCACTCCGCCGATCTCGACGGGCTCGGTGGCGAAGCGGCGGAAGGTGTGCTTCACGGGCGCGGTGTGGCGCACGAGTTCGGCGACGGCCCGGCTGCCGAGGGAGGGGTCGTTCTTCAGCAGCTCCAGCTGATCGGGGTGCTGGAGCAGGGTGAAGGCCCCGAGCGCGACGAGGTTGCGGACGGTCTCGTGGCCGGCCTGTACGAGGACCATCGCCAGGGCGGTCAGCTCGTCGTCGGTCAGCCGGTCGCTGTCCTCCTCGTGGACCTGCACGAGTTCGGAGATCAGGTCGTCGCGCGGCTCGGCCTGGCGGGCGGCGATCAGTTCCCGGGTCACCCGGGCCATGCCCCGTACGGCCGGGGCGAACTGCTCGGGGTTCGGGCGCAGGGCCTGGGCGAGAGTCTCGCTCCACTCGCGCCACTGCTCGCGGTACTCCTCGTCGACGCCGAGGAGTTCACAGATGACGATGATGGCCAGGGGGTGCGCGTAGTCCGCGATCAGATCGGGCTCGGACTTGCCGGCGAGGTCGTCCAGCAGCCGCTCCGCCACGCGTTCGACGGCCGGGGTCAGGGCCAGCATCCGCCGGGCAGACAGGGCCCGGGTGACGAGGCGGCGGACCCTCATGTGGTCCTCACCGTCCATGGTCAGCAGGGTGGAGTCGAACATGTCGACGATGTCCTCGGGGATGCCCCGGCTGAGCATGCTCTCGCGGTGGGAGTCGCCCGGCGGGCGGCTGCGCAGGGTCGGCTCGCCGAGTACCGTCTTGACGTCGTGGTGTCCGGTGACCACCCAGACGTCGCTGCCGTCGGCGAACTTCCCGCGGCAGACGGGCCGGGGGCCGCCGAGCCAGCGCTCCCCCGCCTTCGGGTCGGTGATGAACTTCGGGTCGGACAGGTCGAACTCGCTCGCCAAGTGGTCCGACACGGTGCTGGGTTCCGGTGTGGGGGTCTCGGTCATGCAGTCTGCCTCGCTCGGTGCTGGGAATGTCGATCGTGCGGGTGATGTGGTGTGCGTGGTCTCGCTGCCCCTTCGAAAGTCAGGAGCTGCGGCTTCGGAGCCCGCGGCCCACGACCTCGGCGGCCCCGGCCATCAGGCGCTCGGCGAGCACGTCGGCGTGCCGGTCCCGCCAGGCGTGCAGCGGTGTGCGGGCCAGCCACCGGTTGCAGGCGCCGAGGGCCGGTCCGCAGGGGATCTGGTAGTCGGCGACGCGGCCCGGCGTGCCCTCGATCGCCCAGGTGGCCGCCTGGGCGCAGTACCAGCGGAAGACGAGCGCCATGCGCCGCTTGGGGTCGAGGGCGGACTCGGCGGAATTGCCGAGACGGGCGAGGATCTCCTCGAAGGGGGCCCCCAGATAGTCGCGCTCCACCTTCGCGCGCACCGCGGCAGGTACCGCTTCCCAGGAGTCGTGGTTGCGCCACAGGTCGTGGAGCTTTCCCGCGCGGGCGTGGAACAGCACGCCCTTGCGCAACACCCTTGCCCGGCCGCCCAGTTCGAAGAGGTCTCCGTAGGGCGCGAAGGCGGTGTCGTGGACGTCAGCCTCCTGGAGGAGGTCCTTGGCCGCCGCGCTGGTCCCGCTCTCGGCGGTGCACGCGTTGATGGAGCCGGTGAGGACGAAGTCGGCGCCCAGGACGAAGGAGGCAGCCGCCGACTCGGGGGCTCCGATGCCGCCCCCGGCCCCGATGCGCACGGCCCCGGCCACTCCGCCGAGCTCCGCACGCAGTCCGCGCAGCGCGGGCAGCAGCGCCCACAGGGTCGCCATGTCGGAGTGGTCCCCGGCGTCCCCTACCGCGCAGACGTCGTCGGCGAACGCGACGCGTGCGCCCGCCTCGGCCTCCTCGGCGGTGAGCAGCCCCTCCGCCACCAGCCGGCTCACCAGCGCGGCGGGCGGTGGCTCCAGGAACAGGCGGGCGGCGTCCGGCCGGGTCACCTTCGCCAGGATCTTGCGGGGCACGTGCGCGGTGCCGTCCGCCAGTACCCGGGCGCCGGTCAGCCGGTGCCGTACGAGGGCGGGCGTCGCCTCAACGTGGGTGGAGGCCTCCACGAAGCGGACGTCGTCCCGAATCAGTACGTCGATCAGATCGGACTCGGCCCGAGGGTCGAAGGGGTCGTGCGTGACGTTGACCCCGAACGGCGCCCCGGCCGGGACGCGTGCGCGGATCGCGGCGACCGCCGAGGCCACGTCCCGGGCCAGGAGCCCCGAGGCGCCGTAGTAGGAGAGCAGTCCGGCCCCGGCCATCCGGGCGACCAGGTCGACGGAGCCGACCCCGCGCCGCATCCCTCCCGCGGCGTAGGCGAGGCGGACGCCGTAGTCCCGCCGGAAGTCCTCCGACCCGAGCGACCCGGCGGAGGCCGTCGCGGGGCGTACGGGCGCGACCGGCGCGGGCTCGGTACGGACGGCCTCGGTACGGACGGCCTCGGACCGCCGGGGCCCGGCGGGCTCGGCAGCGGGGAGGGGGGTCGCCTCGTTTCGGATCCGGTCGATGAGCTTGGTCAGCACCTGCCCCGGACCGAGCTCGCGCACCCGGAAGTCGCCCTGGCCCATCAGGAGCCGGACACTGTCGGTCCAGCGCACCGGCGAGGCGATCTGCCGTCGCAGGGTGGCGGCCACCTCTCCCGCCGCGTAGGGCCGTCCGTCCACGTTGGCGATCACCGGGATCTTCGGCGGCGCGAAGGCGGTGGCGTCCAGCAGCCGGCCGAACTCCTCGGCGGCGGCGGCCATGTACCGGCTGTGGAAGGGCGCGCTGACGTTCAGCGGCGCGCACCGCGCCCCGGCCGCCTTCAGCGCGGGCAGCGCCCGGTTGACCGAGTCCGCGGGACCGGCGATCACGGTCTGGGTGGGCGCGTTGTAGTTGGCGATGTCGATGTCGGAGAGGCCCTCGTCGCTCAGGACCCGCTCCACGAGCGCGGCGTCGACGTACGAGACGGCGGCCATCGTGCCACCCGTGATCTGCCCCATGAGCCGGCCGCGCTCGGCGACCAGGCGCAGGCCCGTCTCGAAGTCGTACACCCCGGCGGCGAACAGGGCGGAGAACTCACCCAGGCTGTGCCCGAGGACGTAATCGGGCAGGCGCCCGCCCTCGCTCACGGCCGCCAGCCAGGTGAGGGAGTTGACCACGTACAGCGCGGGCTGGGTGTAGCGGGTGTTCCGCAGATTGCGGCCCGGGTCCTCCAAACACAGCTCCCGAACAGAGTAGCCGAGGACGGCGTCGGCGCGGGCGACGAGCTCGGGGAAGCGGTCGAACACCTCCCGGCCCATGCCCTTGGCCTGCGCGCCCTGCCCGGGGAAGACGTGGACGTCGAGCGTCGGCGCGGCGGCGGACCGGTGCGCTGCGGTCGCTGCGGGAGCGCTCACGGGGTTCACCTCGATTCTTGCGGGGGTGGCGGCGAGGCGGGGGCGCGCGTCGAGGACGGCCCGGTACAGCACCTCGTCGCGGGCGTACGGGGACAGCAGGGGCAGCACGTGGGAGCCGCTGCCCTCCGGCAGCGCGGCCCGCACCAGGTTCGCCATGGACCCGGAGGGCCCGAGGTCGAGGAAGAGCAGGTCGTCCCGTGCCAGGAGCGGGCCCAGCGCCCGGGTCAGGTCGAAGGGTTCGCGGAGCACCCGCCACAGGTGCGCGGGGTCGGGTATCCGCACGGTCGTGCCGGTGGTGCCGGAGATCAGCGGGATCGTGGCCGGCTTCATGGCCAGGTCGCCGATCAGGTCCTTGAACACGCCCTCGACCGGGTCGATCAGGGGCGAGTGGAAGGGGAACAGGACGGGCAGCCGCTGGCAGAGCGTGCCGGCGGCGTGGAGGTGCCGTTCGATCCGGTCCAGGACCCCGGCGGTGCCAGCCAGGACGAAGTTCTCCGGCGAGTTCACGGCGGCGACGTGCGCCCCCGCGAGGGCCGGGTCGCGGTCGGCGAGTCCCGCGTCGGCCAGGACCGCGAGCATTCCGCCCCGCGGGCACTCGGCCTCGAAGACGTCGACCTGACGCAGCAGGGAGCGCAGGCACGCGTCCGGGTCGACGGCGCCCGCGACGGCCGCCGCCGCGACCTCCCCGAGGCTGGCACCGAGCACCGCGCCGGGTTCGAACCCGTGGCTCCGGAGCATCCGCGCCAGCGCGTACTCGACCATGAAGATGGCCGGCTGGGTGAGGGAGAACTGCGTCATCGGGTGCTCGGGGCCCCGGCCGGCGCCGTGGATCGCCTCGATCACCGAATCGCCGCGCACCTCGCGGACCGTCGCGTCCAGGGAGTCGAGGGCTTCACGGAAGGCGGCGTCGGCCCCGTAGAGCCACTTGCCCATGCCGTGGTACTGGGAGCCCTGGCCCGCGAACAGGAAGACCGGCGTGAGCATCAGGAGACACGCAGGGAGGATTCGAACACCTTGTGCTGTGTCGGCAGTTGCCCGACCGACTCCACGACGAAGCCGGCCTCCTCGAGGGCGCGCCGCATGGCGGGCTCGTCCAGTCCGGTGGTGCCCTCGTCGCAGGCCACGGCCTGGAACATCGCCCGCCAGCCGTCGATGTCGTTCTCCACCAGCGGCTCCACGACGAGCAGCCGGGCGTCCGCGGGGCTGTCGGCCATGGCGGTGGCGACGGTGCGCAGGATCCGGACGCAGTTCTCGTACGTCCAGTCGTGCAGCACGTTCTTCAGCAGGTAGCGGTCGGCTCCGGCGGGGAGCTCGACGAAGAAGTCGCTCGGGGTGAAGTCGATGCGATCGAGCACGTCCTCCTTCGCGACCCGCTCCAGGGCCGTGCGGCCCCTGGCGCAGACGCTGGCCCGGTCGGCGACGGTGCCGCGCAGGTCCGGGTGGGCGGCCAGCAGTCCGGGGAGCAGCCCGCCGCTCCCGCCGCCCACGTCGACGACCGTCTTCACGGCGCTGAAGTCGTGCAGGCCGAGCAGGCACTGGGCCACCGGCGTCGCCAGGTCGACCATGCCCTTGTCGAACAGGTCCGCCGTCTCGGGGTGGGTCTCCAGGTAGCCGTAGAGGGACTCCCCGAACACCTCCTGGAAGCCGGACTTGCCTGTCTTCACGGTGTGCATCAGGCCGGCGAAGGCGTCGTCGTACAGCTCGGCGGCGAGGATGGCGAAGTGGCGCTGGGTGAAGGGGTGGTCCGCGCGCAGCGGCGCGTAGGCCTCGGCCAGCCGGAACTTCTCCCCGTCGCGCTCCAGGACTCCCGGCACGGTGAGCATCTGGAGGAGGCGGTGGAGAATGTCGGGGTCGGTCTCGGTGCGCTCGGCGAGTTCGGCCGAGGTCATCGATCCGCCGTCGAGGATGTCGGCTATCTCCAGTCGGGCGGCGACCGCGAGGGCCCGGGCGAACCAGCCGCTGACGGCGAGCTTGAGGATTTCCATGAGCGTCTCTTTCGGTTCCGTCAGGCGAGCCGGCGCAGCCGGTCGGCCAGGGCGGCGGGGGTGGGGGTCTCGAACACGTCGGTCAGCGCGAGCCGGACACCGGTGATGTCCTTGATCCGCTGGGCGAGGGAAACGGCCAGCAGCGAGTGTCCGCCGTTGGCGAAGAAGTGCGCGCCGGCGTCGAGGTCGCCGCGGTCCAGCAGTTCGGCGAACAGGCCGACGACGGTGGCCGTCAGGTCGTCCCCGGCCCCGGCATCGCCGACGACGGCCGGGCCGGAGTGCCGGGCCGCCCGTTCGGCGAGGGCCAAATGGTCAACCTTGTCACTGCCGGTACGGGGGAAGGCGTCCACGGCGATGAACCGGTGCGGGACGACCGAGCGCGGGAGCTGCCCGTGCGCGTGGTCCCACAGTTCGTCCACGGCCTCGGGGCGGCCCGGGACCCGGACGAAGGCGGCCAGGTGGCCGTCCGCCCCGGGATCGCCGACGACCACGACGGCCGCCGCCTCGACGTCGGGGTGGGCGAGCAGGACCGCCTCGATCTCGGCGGGTTCGATCCGGTTGCCGCGCAGCTTGACCTGCCGGTCCATCCGGCCGAACAGGTCGATCCTGCCGTCGGTCCGCCAGCGGGCCACGTCTCCCGAGCGGTGGAAGCGCCCGTACTCGGCGTTCTCCCCGAAGCGTTCCGCGGTCAGGTCGGGCCGCTCGTGGTAGCCGGAGGCGACGCCGGCGCCCGCGACGCACAGCTCTCCGCGGAGGCCGACCGGGAGCGGCCTGCCGTGCGGGTCTGCGATGAAGATCCGGGTGTTGGCGACGGGCGAGCCGACGTCCACCTTTCCGTCGTGGCCGGCCGGTACGCGGCCGGCGGTCGCCCAGATCGTGCTCTCGGTGGGGCCGTAGACGTTCCACAGTTCGGCGCCGGCTTCGAGCAGCCGGGTGGCCAGCTCGGCGGGCAGGGGTTCGCCGCCGGTGAGGAGGACGCGTCCAGCCGTCACGTCCGCGGCCTCGTGGGCGACGAGCCGCCACGTCGTGGGGGTCGCCTGCAGCAGGCCGATGTCGTGGGCGGTGACGGCGGCCGCCAGCAGGGTGCCGTCCGTGCGCGCCTCGTCCGGGAGCACCACCGTGTGGCCGCCGTGGAGCAGCGGCATCATCAGTTCGAGCGAGGAGGTGTCGAAGCTGTACGTGCTGAGCCAGCCGGTGGGGCGCGTGGAGCCGGCCACGCCGAAGCGTTCGGCGTAGTCGACGATGTGGTTGACGAGGCTGCCGTGCCGGATCGGGATGCCCTTGGGCTTACCGGTCGAGCCGGAGGTGTGGATCACGTACGCGAGGGTGTCGGGGTCGGCCTTCACCGCCGCCTCGTCCACCGGCACCTGGGGCACCTGCTCCCAGTCCGTGGCGGGCACGGCGGCGTGGCCCTCCGGGGCGGTGATCCCGGCGCCGACGATGACGACGCGGGCCCGTGTGTCGTCGAGCTGGTAGGTCAGGCGCTCCACGGGGTGGTTCGGGTCGAGCGGCAGGTAGGCCGCGCCCGCGAGCCAGGTGCCGAACACCGAGGCGGCCAGCGCGGCGCCGCGCGGCAGGAGGAGCGCGACGACGTCGCCGGGGCGTACGCCGGCCTCGGCCAGCCGGGCGGCCGTGTCGACGGCCGCGGACCACAGGGCGCCGTACGTGGCCGTGCGGTCGCCCTCCCGTACGGCAACGGCCGTGGGGTCGGCGGCGGCGCGGCGGGCGAAGCCGGTGAGTACCGATCGCAGGCCTATCGCGCGGTCCGTGGCGTTGGCGGCGTCGATGACCTTGTGGTCGCGGGCCGACCAGGACGGCAGGGAGGCGATCGGGGTGTCCGCCCCGGTACCCAGCGCGACCAGCAGGGCGTCGTAGCGCAGGACCATCAGTTCGACGTCCGACCGGTCCAGCACCCCGGTGTAGAACGCGGCGCGCACCGTGGCGGTCTCCTGGTTCGCCGAGACGAAGAATTCGAGGTCGAACTGGCTGAAGCCGTTCTCGACGACGAGGAGTTCGGCCTCGGCACCGGCGAGGGTGAAGGTGCGCTGGTCCTCGGCGAAGGGGACGTAGTTGAAGACGTGCTTGAACAGCGCGTTGCGCCAGCCGGAGCCGTCGCGTTCGACCATGTCGAGCACGTCGTCGGTCGGTACGTCCCTGTGCGCCATCGCCTCCATGAAGGTCCGCCGGGTCAGGGCCGTGAGGTCCCGGAAGGTGGCGTCACGGTCGAGCAGCAGGCGCAGGACGACGAGGTTGCTGTGGTAGCCGACCGCGTCCACCGCCTCGCGGGGGCGGGTGTTGACCGGCGAGCCGATGGTGAGGTCGGGCCCGGCGCCGTGCGCGGCGAGGAGGACCGCGTAGGCGGTGAGGAGGACGACGGACTCCGGCGCCCGCAGCTCGCGCTGGAGACGGCGTACGACGTCGTGGGCCTCGGGTGACAGGACGTGGGTGACCTCGTCGCCCCGGAGGGTGGTGACGGGCTGGTCGCGCTGTTCGCAGAGGAGTTCCAGGCCCGAGGAGCGGAAGCCTGCCATCTGCTCCCGCCAATAGCCGCGGCTCTCGGGGGACGGTGCGGGCTCACGCAGGGCGGGCACCTCGGCGGGGGCGGGGTGGTCGCTCCCCAGTACCGCCTCGTAGAGGGTGACGAACTCGGCGCGCAGGATGGCCGTCGACTGCACGTCCGACACGGCGTGGTGGAGGGCCAGGCACAGCACGTCGGCGTCCGGCCCGTGCAGCAGCAGGGCGCGTACGAGGGAGCTGCCGTCCGGGGTGAACGGGCGGGCCACGAAGGCCGTCAGGACGGCCGGTTCGTCCGCCGCGCTGCCGTGGTGCTCCGCCTCCTCCAGCCCGACGGCCAGGGACGGCACGACGGCCTTGGTCAGCTCGGCGCCCTCGCGGTGGTAGACCGTGCGCAGCACCTCGAAGCGCTCCGTCAGGAGTCGCAGGGCGTGCGCGGTGGCGGCGGCGTCGAGGCGGCCCCGTACGCGCAGGGCCAGCGACAGGTTGTTGGCGCCGCTGCCGGGGACCAGCTCGTCGAGGAGCCAGAGGGTGGTCTCCTTGCGGCTCGCCGGTACGCGCCCGGCCGCGGGACCAGAGCCGTCCTGGGCCGGGGTGGCCGTGGTTTCGGCGCTCACGCGTGCTCCCCCGGGCGGCTCGCAAGGACTCCGGCCACGGCTTCGGCGATGGCGGGGGTGCGCAGCAGGTCCCGGTGCTCGACCTCGAAGCGCCGCTCGTCCGCGACCTCGATGGGGGCGACGCCGGGTGTGGTGCGCATCCGGTTCAGTCCGCTGGTCGCACTGGCGGAGGTGACGACCGTGGCCCCCTTCCAGCCGGGGCGCGGGTCGAGACCGGCGGCGGTGGCGAGGTAGGACATGAACGAGCCGACCAGCTGGACCAGTTCGCCGGCGTAGTCCTCGTCGAGTCCGGCCCGCCGCAGCGCCGTGGTGCCGATCGGGCGGAAGGCCGCGTACAGCCCGGCGGCGAAGGTGGCCGGGACCATGTCGGGCTGCCCGGCGAGCCGCTCGGCGGCGCCGGACAGCTCGGCTATCTCCTCCGGGGTCAGAACGGTGGTCATGTTTCCGACGACCCGGCCGAACTGGAGGTGGACGGTGGGCACGTCGACCAGTTCGGGGTCGAACAGCACCACACGGGGGGCGGTCGACTGCCGTGCGCCGATCTTCTCGGCGAGCGCGCCGGCGAAGACGGAGCCCGCACAGTAGCCGAGCACGGCGCGGACCGTGCGACCGGAGGCGGCCACCTCGGAGAGCCAAAGCTCCAGGTAGCTGTCGTCCAGGGCGTCGGTCTCGGGGTCGCGGACCGGGGCGACGGTCTGCCACAGGTCGCAGTCCAGCTTCAGACCGGGCGCCAGATCGGCGAATCCGCCCTCGTTCCTCCCCGTCACCGGGAAATCGGCCGCGAGCACGATATCGGTGTCGGCGTCGGATCCTGCGTCCGAAACGATATTCCACACGGTGGGGCTGGGCATATCAAGATCCCCCGAAAGTAAAAGTTTCATCGATTTGCTTCCTCGACCATCTCCGGCCAGACCAGGCCAGATCCTAGGGTCGTCAATCGATGCTGTCCACAAAGAACCGATCATGGACCGCCCCCCATCCGGACGAGGAAACTCCGAACCGCGAGGGGATCACGCCAAGGAATTTCGGACACGACGGACGGGGTTTCCGCCAACCCACATCACCTCCCGGCCCCATTTCCAGGAAGTTTCATAGGGCACACACCTCTTCGGGCCCGCGGGGACCGACCGCGGAAGCCGACTGGAGTCCCCCGGGGAGAACTTCCAGGATGTCCCGATCTGTCGTGTGACAGCCACCATACGAGACAGCTTCCGACGGCAATCGCCGACTCTGGATCCTCTGACGCGGCAGAGGCGTGCAGAGGCACCGGCCGGGGCCCTCGGAGCAGCGAAATGCGGGCCACGGCGGGCAGTGCACCCCACCCCCGACCGCGAGCCTGTCGAGTGACACGCCAACCACATCGACGACCAGTGGCGTCCCGGGTCGCGAGTGGGCCGACCGCGTCAACCAGGGCTTCCGGCTCAAGAACCGCCGGCAATGGATCTCCGCACTCCTGACCGAAATTCGAGGCCGCATTCCAAGGCGGCCGACGCCGGCCGCATACACGACTGCCCGCGGCGGTCTGCCATGGCGCGCTCCACCGCCAACTCGGGGCCGCGTTCCTGATTCCCGGTCGACTCCTGCTCACCTGCTCGCATGTCGTCGCCGCCATTGCGGGCCTCCCGGACGACCAGCCTTTGCCCGCGGCCCTTCCCGATACCGTCGACTTCCCGCTGCTTCCCGGCTGCCCTGTGGCAGCAACGACGGTGTGCTTCAGCGTTCCGGTGGCCGCCGACAACAGCGGTGATGTCGCCGTGCTGCGATTGGCCGACCAGCCGCCGGAAAGCGCTGTCGCGCTGCGGATGCTGGAATCCGACCACCTTGCTGGACACCGCTGGCGGGCGTGGGGGGGGCGGGGGGGTGGGGGGCCCCACAGCCGCCCAGACGCCCGGGGGGGGGGCCCCCGGCCCCCACCGGGGGGGGGGAGTAAAAAAAAAAAAAAGAGGCG
>NZ_JBHXQN010000030.1:0-83638 GCF_042717785.1 Streptomyces sp. NPDC058619 | reverse complement strand
GGCGCCTGCCCCGACCTGGAGGACCGCGCGAAGATCGCCGAACTCCTCCAGCCGGAGCGGATCGGCGTCCACCTCTCCGAGGAGTTCCAGCTCCACCCCGAGCAGTCCACCGACGCCATCGTCATCCACCACCCCGAGGCCAAGTACTTCAACGCACGCTGAACCCCGCGATCCGGAAAGGAGCCCGACATGCCGGCAGCCGTGGCCGTCACCGCCGAACGCCCCCGCACGTCCGCCCCCGCCACCCTCGGCGTCCGCGAGCTGCTGGCCCAGGGCCGGCAGACCTTCTCCTTCGAATTCTTCCCCCCCAAGACCGACGCCGGCGAACGCACCCTGTGGGCGGCCATCCGCCGCATCGAACCGCTCGCCCCCTCCTTCGTCTCCGTCACCTACGGCGCCGGCGGCTCCTCCCGCGACCGCACCGTCGAGGTCACCAAGCGCATCGCCGCGGAGACCACCCTGCGCCCCGTCGCGCACCTGACCGCCGTCGGACACTCGATCACCGAACTGCGCCACATCATCGGCCAGTACGCCGACGCGGGCATCCGCGACGTCCTCGCCCTGCGCGGCGACCCGCCCGGCGACCCCAAGGGGGAGTGGACGGCCCACCCCGAAGGCCTCACCCACGCCCACGAACTCGTCACCCTCATACGGCGGCTCGGCGACTTCACGGTGGGCGTGGCGGCCTTCCCCGAACGCCACCCCCGCTCACCCTCCTGGAGCCAGGACATCCACCACTTCGCCGCCAAGTGCCGGGCCGGCGCCGACTACGCCATCACCCAGATGTTCTTCCACGCCGAGGACTACCTGCGCCTGCGCGACCGGCTCGCCTCCGTGGGCTGCCTGACCCCGGTCATCCCCGAGATCATGCCCGCCACCGACTTCCGCCAGATCCGCCGCTTCGCCGAACTCAGCGACGCCCGCTTCCCCGACGCGCTCGCCCGACGGCTCGAAGCGGCCCAGGACAACCCCGCCGAAGGCCACCGCATCGGCGTCGCCTACGCGACCGCCATGTCCGAACGCCTCCTCGCCGAGGGCGCACCCGGCCTGCACTACATCACCCTCAACAAGTCCACCGCGACTCTAGAGATCCATCAGAACCTGAACGTCAGCCCGAACCCAGCCACCACCATCACGGAGTAGATCCCATGGACTTCAAGGTCGCCGACCTCTCGCTCGCGGACTTCGGCCGCAAGGAGATCACCCTGGCCGAGCACGAGATGCCGGGTCTGATGTCGATCCGCGCCGAGTACGCGGCCGCCCGGCCCCTGGCCGGCGCCCGGATCACCGGCTCCCTGCACATGACCGTGCAGACGGCCGTGCTCATCGAGACCCTCGTCGCCCTCGGCGCCGACGTCCGCTGGGTGTCGTGCAACATCTACTCGACCCAGGACCACGCGGCCGCCGCCGTCGCGGTCGGCCCGAACGGCACCCAGGACGACCCGCAGGGCGTCCCCGTCTTCGCCTGGAAGGGCGAGACGCTGGAGGAGTACTGGTGGTGCACCGAGCAGGCGCTGACCTGGCCCGGCCACACCGGCCCCAACATGATCCTCGACGACGGCGGCGACGCCACCCTCCTGGTCCACAAGGGCGTCGAGTACCAGAAGGCCGGCGCCGTTCCGGACCCCTCCACCGCCGACAACGAGGAAATGGCCCTCGTCCTGGCCCTGTTGGGCAAGACCGGCATCGACTGGACGGCCCTGGCCGCCGAGATCCGCGGCGTGACCGAGGAGACCACCACCGGTGTCCACCGCCTGTACGAGATGATGGCCGAGGGCACCCTGCTCTTCCCGGCGATCAACGTGAACGACGCCGTGACGAAGTCGAAGTTCGACAACAAGTACGGCTGCCGCCACTCCCTGATCGACGGCATCAACCGCGCCACCGACGTCCTCATCGGCGGCAAGACCGCCGTCGTCTTCGGCTACGGCGACGTCGGCAAGGGCTGTGCGGAGTCGCTGCGCGGCCAGGGCGCCCGCGTCATCGTCACCGAGATCGACCCGATCTGCGCGCTCCAGGCGGCCATGGACGGCTACCAGGTCGCCACCCTCGACGACGTCGTCGAAAGCGCCGACATCTTCATCACCACCACGGGCAACAAGGACATCATCATGGCCTCCGACATGGCCAGGATGAAGCACCAGGCGATCGTCGGAAACATCGGCCACTTCGACAACGAGATCGACATGGCCGGCCTCGCCAAGATCGACGGCATCGTCAAGGACGAGGTCAAGCCCCAGGTCCACACCTGGAAGTTCCCCGACGGCAAGGTCCTCATCGTGCTCTCCGAGGGCCGCCTGCTGAACCTCGGCAACGCGACCGGCCACCCCTCCTTCGTCATGTCGAACTCCTTCGCCGACCAGACCCTGGCCCAGATCGAGATCTTCACCAAGCCCTCCGAGTACCCCACCGGCGTCTACGTGCTGCCCAAGCACCTCGACGAGAAGGTCGCCCGCCTCCACCTCGACGCCCTCGGCGTCAGGCTCACCACCCTGCGCCCGGAGCAGGCCGCGTACATCGGCGTCGACGTCGACGGCCCGTACAAGCCGGACCACTACCGCTACTGACCGGCCCGCCCCGGCCCACGGGCCGAACACACCACGCCACCGGCTCTCGACCTTCCCTCGAGAGCCGGTGGAACCCCGTGGCCGGGCATCCCGGGGAGTGTCACGATCGGATGTCCGAGCCGAGGGCGAGCAGTACTCCCACCACCGCAGACGAGGATGTCCCATGAACCCCAACCCGGCCGGTAGCCCCCCGCACCACCCTGCCGGCGGCCCGAGCCCCTACACGGCCCCTCCGGGCTACCACGCCCAGCACCAGCCCCAGCCGCCCGCACCGGCGGCCGCCGCACCGCGCGGCAGGGCGGCCACCGCGCTCCTCCTGGTCTCCACGGTCCTCGTGGGCCTGATGGCGGGCCTCTTCTTCGCCTTCGACGTCTCGGTCATGCCGGGTCTGGCGGCGGGCGACGAACGCACCTACGTCACCGCGATGCAGGCCTTCAACAAGGCCATCGACGGCAACGGCCTCTTCGGCATGGCGTTCGTCATCGCCCTGCTGGCCTCCGCCGCCTCGGCGGTCGTCGAGTTCCGCAAGGGGCGCCGCGGCGTGGCGATCTGGGTCGCGGCGGCCGCCGTGGCCTACCTCGTCGTCCTGATGATCACCTTCTCCGTGAACATCCCCCTCAACAACGAGCTCGCGGACGCCGGCGACGCCGCGAAGATGACGGACTTCTCCGTCGTCGACAAGTTCAAGGGCACCTGGGTCTCCACCAACATCGTCCGCACCCTGCTGTGCACGGTGGCCCTCACCGCCCTGTCCCGCGCCCTGATCCTGTACGGGCGCGCCACCCGCTGACCCACCCCGACGGCCCCGCCGGGTCCCGAGCCCCCCGCGTGCCACCACGAAGTCCCCCGGCCCACCCGACCGGGGGACTTCGTGGTGGCACGCACACCGCACACCGCACGCACACCGCACGCACCGCGGGGGCGGCCCGGCCGCCGCTCAGCCCGCCCGGCCGTGCAGGACCAGGGCCCACGCCAGGAACCCGACCGCCGCCGTGCACAGCAGGGTCCGCCACACGTTGGCACGCGCCCAGGGCCCCTCGAAGGCACGCCGCACGGCGGCCGGATCACCGATCCGGGCGACCGGGCCGGCCTTCTCCAGCGCGTTGTTCAGGGGGATGTTCACCTTGTTGGTGACACCCATCGACACGACGTAGCAGACCAGCGCCGCGATCAGCGGCGGCAGCACCTCGCGCCCGTCGGACGGGATGTGCAGGGCCAGCGCCAGAGCGGTGAACAGGAACGCGCCGATGTAGCCCAGGACGAACCACCCGTTGAGGATGGCCACGTTGATGCGCTGCATCACCTCGATCACCGTACGGTCGTCGGTGCGCTTCAGGCCGGGCATCACGGAGACGGAGAAGCCGTAGAACAGGCCGCTCACCAGTCCCATCGAGACGGTCGCGGCGATGAGCGAGGCAAGGCGTGCGGTCTCCATCGGGTGTCCCCCTGCTCGTCCGTCCGCGGAGTATCTCGGTCATCGATTCTTCGGGAACGGGTCATCAAATCGTCAAGTCAGGGCGACTATACGGGCGGTAGCGCTCCGGCGGCCGGTCCATTCGAGCGATCCTCCACCACCTCTTGAGCCCCGCGCACCCCCACCCCCGCGCCCACTCCCGCGCCCGGCCACCCCCCGCACACCCGCAGGTCCGGCCGCAGCGGGTTCCGCAGGTGGTCCGGGGCGCTTCAGGCGGCACGGGCGAACAGGCGGCGCGGACCGCCGCGGGCGGGCCCGCGGCCTAGCCTGGACCGGCAGCACCGTCCGGCAGGGGCCGGCGGCCGCGTACGGAAGGAACCCCATGGCCCGCATCACCCTCGTCCGGGGAGACATCACCGCCGAGCGGGCGGACGCGCTGGTCAACGCCGCGAACTCCTCCCTGCTCGGCGGCGGGGGAGTGGACGGGGCCATCCACCGCCGCGGCGGCCCGGAGATCCTGGAGGCCTGCCGCGCGCTGCGCGCCTCCCACTACGGCAAGGGCCTGCCGACCGGCCGGGCCGTCGCCACCACGGCGGGCCGCCTCCCCGCCCGGTGGGTGATCCACACGGTGGGGCCGGTCTGGTCCCGCGAGGAGGACCGCAGCGACCTGCTGGCCTCCTGCTACCGGGAGTCCCTGCGCGTCGCCGCCGAACTGGGCGCCCGTACGGTCGCCTTCCCCGCCGTGTCCACCGGCATCTACGGCTGGCCCATGGACGACGGGGCCCGCATCGCGGTCGAAACGGCGCGCGCCGCCGCGGCCGCGCCGGTGGAGGAGGTCCGCTTCGTGCTCTTCGACGCGGCGGCCCACGCGGCCTTCGCCGAGGCCCTGCGACGCGGCTAGGGCGTACGCGCCACAGGACGCCGGAGGCTCAGGGCGCCGTGGAGCCGCTCGCGCGGACGATGCCGTCGAGCTCGGTGTCGATCCACTCCCGGTCGGCCCCGCGCGCCAGGGCGGGGGCGACGGCGTTCTCCACGACCGCCCAGCCCTTGCCGCCGTCGGGGGAGGTGACCTCGACCAGCCGGTGGTCGAGGTGGCCGGTGATCATCACCGCCATCAGGGACAGGTACTCGCGCTGCAGCTCGGGAGCGAGCTCGCCCTCCCCGGGCAGCTCCAGCACGGCCTGGTGGCCGTCCCCCAACAGCCTGCAGGTGGTCTCCACCGCGCGGATGAGCAGCGCGAAACGCTCACCGCTCAGACGCGCCCGCAGGACCTCCAGGTAGGGGCCCAGGACATCGGGCCCCTCGCCGTCCCCCGGATCCGCCGGATGGCTCTCGGTCATGTCCCACCCCTCCCGTACGGCCGTGTCCCACCGCAGTCTAGGCAGCCTCCGCCACTCCCAGGGCGGTCTTCGGCCATGCGCCCCGATCCCCGCCCCGGCCGCCGCGGGGCCCCAGGGACAGGAGGGGCCGGCGACACGCGTGCGCCCCCCCCGCGGTCCCCACGCGCACGCCCGCCGGCGCCGAATATGCCATCCACACATTCGAAGCGAATGCACTTTCGGTATTTTCGGGATGAATTAAGTATCATTCCTCGCCTCGCGTTGACAGTCCGCTGCGCTCTGAGAGTTAATTACTTCGCAGGTGGCCGGATGTGGTCGCGTGTCGGCGGGATCTGGTCGCTCCACGACCACATCCTTCCGGCGACGTCAGCGTGTCGCCGTGGCGATGCCGCAGCAGAGAGGTGTTTCAGGGGCGGGACGATCACGATTGTAGATTGAGCGGGTATTGACGAATCAGATTCTTTTATGGGGGGATCAATGACCCGTCTCGACTCTTTCTCCGTTCCCGATTTCCACCTTCCGTTCGGGAACTCCAAGCACCCCCAGGCCGCGCGGGCCAACGCCGAAGCCACGTCCTGGGTGGTGCGCCACGAACTCGTCACCGACGCCGTGGAGCAGTTCGCCGGCATCGGCTTCGGCCACCTCGCGGGCCGCGTGAGCGGTGAAGTCCCCTATGAGACCGTCGTGTTGCTCGCCGAATGGATGGCCTGGTCGTTCGTCCTCGACGACCAGCACGACCACCTCATCCGCACGGGGGAGGTCGCGGCCTGGCGCCCCGTCGCCGCCGCGATCACCGAGCACCTCAGGACGGGGCGGATCACCGGCACGGCAGCGCACGGCAACCCGCTGGTGAGCGGGTTCACCGACCTGTGCGACCGCATCCTGGACGGGATGGGCACGCTGACCGCGGCCCGCTACCGGGCCCACGTCCCCCTCATGCTCGGCTCCCTGGACCAGGAGGCGGGCAACCGCGGGGCGTCCGGCGGCGCCGGCCGGCCGGCGGTCCAGGACTACGTCCTCATGCGCCGCCACAGCTCCCAACTGCTCCCGATGATGGACATGGTGGAGGCCGGCCTCGGCCTGGAGGTGCCGCAGCACATCCACGACCTCCCCGACTACCAGGCGCTCATCGCCAGCGCCGTCGACATCATCTCCTGGGGCAACGACGTGTTCTCCCTGCCGAAGGAGCACGCCTGCGGCGACAACAACAACCTCGTCGCCCTCATCTCCGCCTGGGAGAGGTGCTCGCTCGCCGACGCGGTCCGCGCCGTCGAGGGCCGCATCCAGACCCGCATCGAGGAATATCTGGCCGGAGAACGACGCCTGTTCGAGGCCCTGGACGCCCACGGGGGGACGGAACCGTCGGTCCGCGCCGCCGTCACCCGCTGCGTGCGCAGTTACGAAGACTGGATGATCGGCGCGGATCTGTGGCAGCGTTACGAGTGCACGCGGTACAGCGACGAACGGTTCGCGGCCGGGCTGGAGTCTGCGTACACCCGCCCGGACCTGGTCTCCGTGGCATGACAGGGAGTCCGACCATGGCGCACCCGCAGCAGCCCGGCCCGGTGGTCCAAGCCCCCGTGGCCCCGGGGCGGTTACCGCTCCTGGGCCACGTACTGCACCTGTGGCGAGAGCCGATCGCGTTCCTGGAGTCCCTGCGGGACCACGGCGGGATCATACGGCTCGACATCGGCACCTGGCCCGTCCACGTCCTCACCAGCCCCGACCACGTCCACACCGTACTGGTCCAGCAGGCCCAGAAGTTCGGCCGCGGCAGGGTCTTCGACCGGCTGCGCCCGATGTTCGGCAACGGCCTCGTCACCACCGACGGCGACTTCCACCGCAAACAGCGCCGGATGATCCAGCCGGCCTTCCACCGCAACCACATCGCCGAGTACGCCGAGGTGATGGGCCGCCAGGCGGAGGCGATGTCCGCCTCGTGGACGGCGGGCCGGGAGGTCTCGATGGTCACCGAGACCCGCCGGTACGCGCTCTCCTCGGTCGCCGAGATGATCTTCTCGGGGGACCTGAGCCGCCCCGCCGTCGACGAGGTGCACCGCTCGCTGCCCGTCGTCCTGGAGGGCATGCTCGTCCGCGCCGTCATGCCCAAGTCCCTGGACCGGCTGCCCATCCCGCTCAACCGGCGGTTCGACGCCGCCGCCGCCCGCCTGCGCGCGATCATCGACCAGGTGATCGCCCAGTACCGCGCCGAAGGACAGGACCGCGGCGACCTGCTGTCCCTGCTGCTGTCCAGCACCGACCCGGAGACCGGCGCGACGATGAGCGCCGAACAGGTGCGGGACGAGGTGATCGCCATCATGTTCGCCGGCACGGAGACCTCGGCGACCACCCTCGCCTGGATCTTCCACGAACTCGGCCGTCACCCCGAGGTGGAGAAGCGCCTGCACGACGAGGTCGACGCGGTGGTGGGCGAGGGCCCGGTCCGCCCCGCCGACCTCTGCCGGCTGACGTACACCAACAACGTCTTCCAGGAGGCGCTGCGCCTGCACTCGCCGCTGCTGTTCACCCGGCGGTCCCTGGTCCCCCTCACCCTGGGCGGGGTCTCCATCCCCGCCGGGGCCGAACTGGGCTACAGCCCCTACGCGTTGCACCACGACCCCGCGCTCTTCCCCGACCCGACCGTCTTCGACCCGGACCGCTGGCAGGAGGACGGCGGCGACCGGCCGCGCGACCACCGGTACGTCCCGTTCGGGGCGGGCCAGCACAAGTGCATAGGCGACTCGTTCGCGGTGGCCGAGATCCTCACCGCGGTGGCGAGCGTCGCCACCCGCTGGCGGCTGGCCCCCGCCCCGGGCGTCACGGTGCGCGAGGTCCCCGCCGGCATACCGCAGCCCAGCGAGCTGCCCATGATTCCCATCGCGCGACGCTGACGGAATCCGACCGATCGCGTTCTTTACCGGTGCGATTCCCGCCAATTCTTCAACACAACAGCGCAATGAAGTGGGCCGAGGGTACAGGATTGTCCCCGTACGAGTGGCGAGATACCGCATTAATAACTTTTAAGACGCATCATCTCGCTCCCGCGCCGTACACTCGGCCGCACGCGCAGGAGGGGGCAAGAATGTCACATGTCACGGAACCCGGAGGAGAGGCTTCCCATCCCCTCCTCGAACGGGAAGCCGAGATCCTGGCCATCCACCGCGCGGTGGACGACCTCTACGGCACCTCCGCCCGCGGCCCGGCCACCCGCCGCGGGGGAGTGCTGACCTTCGCGGGATCACCCGGCATCGGCAAGACCACCCTGCTCGCCGAAGCCCGCCGGCACGCCGCCGCACGCGGCTGCACCGTCCTGTCCGCCCGCGGCGGCGAACAGGAACGCCAGGTCCCCTTTCACGTGATGCGCCAGCTCATCCAGCCGACGTTCGCCGCCATGAGCGAGGACGAACGCCGCGACGTCCTCGGCACCTGGCACAGCATCGTCGCCCCCGCGCTCGGCCTCACCGCCGCCCCCAAAGGCCCCACCGCACCCGACCCGCAAGGCGTCCGCGACGGCCTGGACTGGGTCGTCACGCACTTAACCGTCCGCAGCGCACCCGTCGTCCTGGTCATCGACGACGCCCACTGGGCGGACGCCGAATCCCTGGCCTGGCTCACCGCCTTCGCCGCCCGCGCCGAAGAACTCGCCATGCTCATCATGGTGGCCTGCAGGCCGGACGAGATCCCCGCCGACGCCGCCTCCCTGCGCGCCCTCATGGGACGCCAGGGCACCCGCCCCCACGAACTCGCCTCCCTCACCACGAGCGGGGTGGCGCGCATCGTCCGCGACACCCTCGGCGAGAGCGCCGACGACGTGTTCTGCCGCGAATGCTGGGCGATCACCGGCGGAAACCCCTTCGAGGTCGTCGAGCTGGTCATGAAGGGCCGCGACCGCGGACTGAAGCCGTTCCAGGACAACATCCCCCAGCTCCGCGACCTGGCCTCCGCCGTCAAGGGCAGCGGACTCATCGACCGCATCGAACAGCTCGGACCCTCCACCGTCCGCCTCGCCTGGGCCGCCGCCGTCCTGGGCACCGCCGTCCCCGTCAGCATCGTCGGAAACGTCGCCGCCCTCGGCGAGGCCCAAGCCGCCCAGGCCATCGAACAGCTCCGCACCGCCCGCATCCTGACCGTCCTCACCAGCCTGCGCCGCAAGGAAGTCGTCGACTTCTTCCACCCCCTCATCGCCACCGCCGTCTACCGCTCCATCCCGCCCGGCGTCCGCGTCGCCATGCACGGCATGGCCGCCCAGGCCCTGGTCGACGACGGCCACGGCGCCGGCGCGGCCGCCCGCCACCTCCTGGAGATGCACCCCGAAGGCGACCCCTGGGTGGTCCAGCAGCTGCGCCAGGCCGCCCGCGACAGCTTCTCCGCGGGCGCCCCCGACGCCGCCCGCCGCTACCTGGCCCGCGCCCTGCGCGAACCGCCCGAGATCGAGGACCGGGCCGAGGTCCTCTTCGAACTCGGCTCCGCCAACCTCCTGCACGACCCCCTCACCACCATCAACCAGCTCAGGACCGCACTGGAGGAGCCCAAGACCGAGCAGAACCTGCGCGAGGCGATCACCTACCGCCTCGCACAGGCCCTCGGCCACACCGGCCAGCTGGAACAGGCCGCCGCCCTCCTCGCCGAGGAGGCCCGGCGCGCCACCAGCTCCCGCACCCGGCTGCGCATGCAGGCCGAGCAGTTCAAATGGAACTCGGTCCGCGTCGACGAGGAGAACTCGCCCGCCCGCTCCCGGCTCCTGGCCCAGTTCGCCAAACGGCTCACCGGCCGCGGCGTCGCCGAACGCCACATCCTGGGCCTGCGGGCCTGGGACGCCGCCCTGCGCGGCGAATCCGCCGCCACCGCACTGGAGTACGCCGAACAGGCCCTGGACGGCGGCATGAGCTGGACCGACCAGGACTTCGGCTTCGAGGTGCCCGCCGTCGTGGCCCTCACCCTCATGTACTGCGACCAGCCGGGCCGCGCCGAGGAACTCTTCAACAGCGCCATCGTCGACTTCGAGTCGAAGGGCTGGCGCGGCGCACACCTCTCCTTCGTCTACACCCTCCTCGGCTACGTCCGCTACCGCCGCGGACGCCTCGCCGAAGCCGAGGACTTCGTCCGCAACGGCCTGCAGATCGCCGACCGCATCGGCCAGGACATCCCCGCCCAGTGGTACGCGATCGGCACCCTCATCGAGACCCTCCTCGCCCGCGGCAACGTCACCGAGGCCAAGAAGGTCGCCCGCACCTACAAACTCGCCGACGGCTTCCCCAAAGCCGTCGTCTACCCCGACCCCCAGGCCGTCTGGGGCAAATTCCTCCTGGCCCAGGGCCGCATCGACGAGGCGGAACAGCACCTCACCGAAGCCGGCAGACGCCTCGACCTCCGCGGCACCCGCAACCCCTCCTGGAGCCCCTGGCAACTCGACCTCGCCCTCGCCCAGGTGACCCACGACCCCGAGCAGGCACGCGCCACGGCCACCGAAGCCGTCGCACGCGCCCGCGCGTTCGGAGCGTCCAGCACCATCGGGCACGCCCTGCGCGTCGCGGCGACCGCCACCGACCCCGCCCGGGCTGCCGTCCTGCTCCAGGAAGCGGTGGACCGCCTCGAACAGTCCCCGGCCGCCTGCGAACTCGCCCACGCACTCGTCGACCACGGCATCGCCCTGCACACCATGGGCGACCCGCACCAGGCCGCCCAACAGCTCTACCGGGGCATGGAGACCGCCTCCGCCTGCGGCGCCGACGCACTCGCCGACCGCGCCCGCGCCCAGCTCGCCTCGGCCGGACTGCGCCCGCGCCGCCTGTACACCTCCGAACAGGACACCCTGACGGTCGCGGAGAACGTGGCGGCCCGCCACGCCGCCCGCGGCCTCGACAACACGGCGATCGCCAAGGAGATGTACACCGACGCCCACACCGTCTCGGAGCTGCTGTCCGCGGTCTTCACCAAGCTGGGCACCGACCGCCCCGGCCTGCGCCGGGCCCTGGAGGACTGACCGCCCGCTCCCGGGCCGGGCGGCGGCACCCGCCGCCCGGGAGCAGGCCGTTCAGGGCCGCCCGGCCGCCGCGAACGCCCCGCCGGCGCCGAACACCAGGGCGGCGAACCGCTCGCCGATGCGGCGGTGCGCCGCCGCGTCCGGGTGGAGCCCGTCGGGCAGCGGCAGTTCCGCGAAGTCCGCCTCCCCGTACAGCGCACGCCCGTCCAGGTAGTACAGGTTCGGGTCGCCGGCCGCCCGCTGCCCCACCAGGCGGGCCAGTTCCTCCCGGATGACGTTCAAGGTCAGCTTCCCCGCCGCCCGCTCCGCCGGGTCACCCGCGGCCAGGAACCGGATCCTGCCCTCCGCGAGGCCGCCGAAGTCCGGGACGCTGGGCCCCGGGGTGTCCTCGTGGACCGGACACAGCACCGGCGACACGACCAGTAGCGGAACCTCGGGATGGCCCTCGCGGACGGTGTCCAGGAAGCCGTGCACCGCCGGTCCGAACGCCCGCAGCCGCATCAGGTCGGTGTTCACCAGGTTGATGCCGATCTTCACGCTGACCAGGTCCGCGGCGGTGTCGCGCAGGGCCCGCGCGGTGAACGGATCGAGCAGGGCACTGCCGCCCAGCCCCAGGTTGGTCAGCTCCACCCCGCCCAGGGACGCCGCCAGCGCCGGCCAGGTCGAGGCGGGACCCGCGGCGTCCGAGCCGTGGCTGATCGAGCTGCCGTGGTGCAGCCACCTCGTACGGCCCCCCGGCGCCACGAGCTCGACGGGCGCGTCGGTGCGCAGCGCGACCAGCCGGGTGACCTCGTTGTACGGCAGCCAGACCTCGACCTCCTTGACCCGGTCCGCGAGGCCGGAGAACCGGACGGTGCCGGCCGGCCCGGACCGGGTCCGCACCGACCCGGTGGTCAGGTCCACCGTCAGGACGTCCCCGCCGCCCACCCCGGCCCGTCCGGCCGGCCGGCCGTCCACGAGCAGGTCGTACACCCCCTCGGGCCGCGGCGGGGCGCCCGCGTACTGCGTCACGGTGCGGTGCGCGTCCACCTCGACGGCGGTGGCCCGGGTACGGAACACCAGCCGTACGCCGGAGGGCTGGGACTCCGCCATGGCCAGCTGCCCGTCGGCGCACTGCGCGCGGGCCCGCGCGGGCAGCCGGTGCGGCAGCACCCCGCGCCCGGTGTGCTCCAGTTCCAGGGCGCCGCGCAGCAGACCCGCGGTGATCGGCGTGGTGGTCCACTGCGCGGACCGGGCCGGCACGCGGGACTCGGGAAGATCGTCGGAACGCTCGCTCATGCCCGCATTGTGCTGGCCCGGCGCCCGGCCGGCCCAACGCTTTCCGGGCGCCGCCCGCGGTCCCGGACCGGCCCCCGCACCGGGGCGCCGTCCACGGGCCGCGGCACGGGACAGGGCCCGGCGGGATGGGGGGGGGTATCCGGCCGGGCCCTGGTCTCGGGCGGGGGGAGCCGGCGCTGCTGCGCCGGGGCTCGTACCCGCACCCACATGTTCGCCCCACGAGGCGGTGCGGTGCCAGCCGGGGCGTGGCATTCGGCCTACCGCCTACCGCCCGCCCGCACCGGCGGAGCCCCCGGGTGCCTCCCGGCGCGGCCGCCGGCCGCACGCACCCGCGGGAGCGGCGCCGCCGGGAGCTACGCGGACTGCGGCGGGACGGGGCCGGCGTCCGGGGCTGCCGGGGCGGCGGCCACCCGGGTGTAGTAGACGGAACGGCCCTGCTTGGAACGTTCCAGCAGACCGCGGGCCACACCCTGCTCCAGGGTGTTGCGGATGATGGTCGGCTGGACCTTGCGCCCGGGGTGCGCGGCGCCGACGGCGTCGGCCACCTCACCGACCGACTTGGGCTCCGACTCCCCGGCGATGGCCGCCGTGACGAGGTCGAGCCAGGACGGGCCGCCCGCGTCCTTCTTCACCGCGTCCTTCACCGCGGCCTCCTTCTTCACGGCCTCCTTCTTCACCGCGCCGCCGCCCGCGCTCCCGCCCGCGGCCTTGCGCGTGCGCGCCGGCTTCACGGCCGCCGCGCCCTTCGGCTCCGCCGCCTTCCCCGCACCCCGGGGCGCCCTGCGCGCGGACGGCACCGCGGCACGCTTCGCACCGCGCTTCGCGGCCGGCGCGGACGCGGACTTCACCGAGACGCCCAGGGCGTCCTGCATCTTCAGGAGGACCTTCTCGCTGTCCTCCAGCTGCGCCAGCTCCTCCTGCAGCCGCAGCAGTTCGGCCCGTGCCTGCTCCTGGGCCGCCTGGTTCCCCGCCAGGTCCCCGGAGATCTGCTGGGCGTATCCGTCTTCGACGCGCGTGGCGTTGGTCGCTGAACTCATGTGTTCCTCGTCGTCTTTCGTAAGGGAGAAGCGTGACGCGATGGTACGCACCACACCTGCCCGTGACACGGGATCGCGCACACGGTGCACCGCGGAACACCCTCCGCGTCCAGCCACTATGCCCCGTTGACCGCACACCCACGCACCCCGCACACCTCCCACCGCGAACACACCCCCACCCCACCCCACCCGACCCGCCCCCGCACCCGACGGCCCGAACGGCCAAACCCACTGCCGCACACGGAGGTTGGACACCACCCCCGGCAGAAACCTTCAACCAGCGCCCCACATCCGCCCCTCCGGATCCGCTGAGAGGAAAACCGCCCGAAACCCACCACCAGATGGTTACGGTCTGTGCCCATGAAGTTCCTGCACACCTCGGACTGGCACCTGGGCCGCCGGTTCCACGAGGCGGACCTGATCGACGCCCAGCGCGCCTTCCTCACCCACGTACACGACACCGCCCGCGACCACCGCGTCGACGCGATCCTCGTCGCGGGAGACATCTACGACCGCGCCATCCCCAGCCTGGACGCCGTACGCCTCTTCGACGAAGCCCTCAACCACTTCGCCGACCTCCACCTCCCGATCATCATGATCAGCGGCAACCACGACTCGGCCCACCGCCTCGGAGTCGGCTCACGCCTCCTCGCCCGCGCCGGCGTCCACCTGCGCACCGACCCCGCCACCGCCTGCACCACCCCGGTCCTCCTGGACGACGCCCACGGCACCGTCGCCGTCTACGGCCTGCCCTACCTGGAACCGGCCCTCACCCACGACGCGCTCCAGGCCGACAAGAGCCACCAGGGCGTCCTGGCCGCCGCACTGGACCGCGTCCGCGCCGACCTGGCCACCTACCCGGACGGAACCCGCTCCGTCGTCCTCGCCCACGCCTTCGTCGCCGGCGCCCAACCCTGCCTCAGCGAACGCGACATCACCGTCGGCGGCATCGACCACGTCACCACGGACACCTTCCGGGGCATCGACTACACCGCCCTCGGCCACCTCCACGGCGCCCAGAGCCCCGGCGAACGCATCCACTACAGCGGTTCGCCCCTGGCCTACTCCTTCTCCGAGACCGACCACACCAAGACCCTCACCGTGGCCGACCTCGCCCACGACGCCACCCTCACCCTCACCCGGATCCCCACCCCCGTACCCCGCCCCCTCGCCCGCCTGCAGGGCACCCTCCACGACCTGCTGACCAACCCCGCCCACGACCACCTCACCCGGTCCTGGCTCCAGGTCACCCTCACCGACCCGGCCCTGCCCTACGAACCCATGGCACAACTGCGCCGCCGCTTCCCCCACACCATGCACCTCCTGCACCAGCGCCCCGACACCCCCGACCAGGCGGACCGCCCCACCTACACCCAGCGCCTCCAGGGCCGCACCGACCTCCAGATCGCCTGCGACTTCGTGAAGAAGGTCCGCGGCACCGGCCCCACCCCCGCCGAGCAGGACCTGCTGACCCGGGCCGTCGAAGCCTCCCGCATCCGCTCCACGCAAGAGGAGACCGTCCAGTGCGCCTGCACCAGCTGACCCTGCAAGCCTTCGGCCCCTTCGCCGGCACCCACACCGTCGACTTCGAAACCCTCTGCGCCGACGGCCTCTTCCTCCTCCACGGAGACACCGGCGCCGGCAAGAGCACCGTCTTCGCCGCCATCTGCTTCGCCCTCTACGGCAAACCCCCCGGCAACCGGGACCTGCTGCTGCGCAGCGACCACGCCCCCGCCCACCTGCTCACCCAGGTGACCCTGGAAGCCACCCTCTCCGGCCGCCGCCTGGAGATCACCCGCACACCCCAGCAGACCAAACCCAAAGCCCGCAGCGCCGGCACCACCACCCGCAGCGCCCAGACCACACTGCGCGAATGGAAGGAGGGCGACACCCCCGGGCAGGGCCGCTGGGAGGCCTCCAGCACATCCCACCAGGAAGCCGGCGACATCATCCTGTCGCTGCTCGGCATGAGCCGCGACCAGTTCTGCCAGGTCGTCCTCCTGCCCCAGAACGAGTTCACCCAGTTCCTGCGGGCCAAGGCCCCCGAACGCAGGGAACTCCTCGGCAGGCTCTTCCACACCGGCCGGTTCACCGACATCGACCGCTGGCTCCAGGACCGCAGCAGGGAGGCCGCCCACGCCCTCACCGCAGCCCGCACCGAGACCACCGGCCTCATCGAACGCATCCACCAGGCCGCCGGCACCCTCGACCACACCGGCGCGGCCCCCGCCGCCGACGACCCGCACAGCCTGACCGGACCCGCCCGGGCCTGGGCCGCGGCCCTGGCCGCCGCCGCGGCGGCACACCTTAAGGAGACCACCCGCCACACCACCGCCGCCGCCGCAGATCTGGCCACCCGGCAGGCCCTCGAAGTCACCACCCGCACCCTCCACCAGCAGCAGCACGAACACCGCGAAGCCCGCGCCCACCTCGACCTCCTCCTGCGGGACCGACCCCGCCGCGAGGAACTCACCACCCGCCTCGAAGACGCCCGCCGCGCCGCCCGACTCGCCACCGCCCTCCACACCGCACACACCGCCCACACCGCCCACGACCGCGCCGCCCGCGCCGAAGCCGACGCCCGCGCCGCCCTCACCCCCGCCCACGCCACGGCCCCCGCCGACCAACTCGCCTCGACCGACCGGCAGCTGCGCGCCGAAGCCGCCCGCGCCGAAGCCCTCCTGCCGGACGAGGACACCGTCCGCAAGCTCACCACCGACCTCGACCACCTCGACGCCGAACGCGTCGAACGCGCCGCCGAACAACGCGAGGCCCGCACCTGGCTCACCGGTGAACCCGACCGCCGCGCCGCCCTGACCACCCGCATGGACACCGCCCGCCACGCCGAAACCGCGGCCCGGCAGCACCAGAGCGCCCTGGAGGACGTCCGCAGGCGCGCGGACGCCGCAGCCCAGCGCGACGCCCGCCTCGCCGAAGCCGCCGCGGCCGAGGAGCTCCTCACCGCCGCCGGCGAGACCACCGCCGCCGCCGCGGCCGCCTACATCGCCGTCCGGCGCCGCCGCACCGACGGCATGGCCGCCGAACTCGCCGCCGGCCTCACCGAGAACACCCCCTGCCCCGTCTGCGGATCCTGCGTCCACCCCGCACCCGCCGCCCCCCACCCGGGCCAGCCGGGCCGCGCCGAAGAGGAGGAGGCCGACGCCCGCCACCTCAAGGCCCAGCACGAGGAACAGGCCGTCGGCGACACCCTGCGCGAAGCCCGCGAGCGGGCCGCGGCCGCCGCCGGCGAGGCGGGCGACACCCCCCTGGCCGACCTGCGCACCGCGATCCGCACCCTCGACGAACAACGCGCCCGGGCCCTGGAACACGCCGGCGACCTCGGCACGGCAACCGAGGAACTCGCCGCCCTGGACCGCACCCGCGCCGACATGCTCCACCAGGACTCCCGGGCCGGGATGCGGCTGTCCGCACTCGACGCCCAGTACGACCACGCCGCCGTACGGCTGAAGGAACTCGACACCCGCCTGGACGCGACCCGCGCCGGCGCCCCCTCGATAGCCGCCCGCATCACCGAACTCGCCCGCCTCACCGGCCTGCTCGCCACCGCGGCCGACGCCGCCGCCGACGCCGCCCGCACCCTCGCCGAACGCGACGGGCACACCGCCCGGGCCGCCTCCGCCGCCCGCGACCAGGGATTCCCCACCCTCCGGGACGCCGAACAGGCGCTCCTGGACGAGGACGCCCTGCGCGCCGTCGAGGAGGAGATCGAGCAGTGGAACCGGCAGCACGCCGTACACACCGCCGCCCTCGGCAAACCCGGCCTCGCCGAGGCCGCCGCCCAGGCACCCGCCGACCTCGAAGCCGCCGTCGCCCTGCGCGAGACGGCCGCCGACCACCACGCCCGCACCGTCGCCGACGAGGCGGGCGCCCGCACCCGCCACGCGGACCTCACCACCCTGTCCGCGGCACTCGACACCCTCGTCCGGCGCCTGGAACCCCTCCAGAGCTCCTACGAGACGGTGCACCACCTCCAGGAACTCATCCACGGCACCTCACCCGGCAACAACGACCGCATGGAACTGGAGGCGTACGTCCTGGCCGCACGCCTCGAACAGGTGGTCGCCGCGGCCAACACCCGCCTCCAGCGCATGTCCGAGCACCGCTACACCCTCGCCCACAGCGACCACCGCACCGCCCGCGGCGGCCGCTCCGGCCTCGGCCTGAAGATCACCGACGCCTGGACCGGCCGCGACCGCGACACCGACACCCTCTCCGGCGGGGAGTCCTTCTTCGCCTCCCTGGCCCTCGCCCTCGGACTCGCGGACGTCGTCACCCACGAAGCGGGCGGCCGGGCCCTGGACACCCTCTTCATCGACGAGGGCTTCGGCACCCTCGACGAGAACACCCTCCACCAAGTCCTCGACGTCCTGGACTCGCTGCGCGCCCACGACCGCACCATCGGGCTGATCAGCCACGTCCCCGAACTCCGCCGCCGCATCACCAGCCAGCTCCACGTCGGCAAATCCGCCGCCGGCTCCACCCTGGCCCTCGCGACCCGGGCCGCCGAATAGCCCCCGCCCCCCACGGCACCGCCCGGCCGGCCCCGCCTCCCCTCCCGCACCGAACGGACGTGACGATTCGCTGATCGACGTGATCGTGGTCGGCGGCGGCCGACCGGCCTGATGCCGGCCTGCGAACTCGGCTGCACGGCGTACGCGTGGTCGTGCTGGAACGGCTGACCGAGCCGACCGGGCAGGTCCGCGGCCGCGGCCTGCACGCGCGCAGCGTCGAGACCATGGACCAGCGCGGCCTGCTCGGACGGTTCCGCGCGGCCGGCGACACCTTCCGCACCGGCGCCTTCCTCGGCGGCGCCGCGAAGCCGTGGCCGGAGCGGCTGGCACGGCCCACCCGTACGGCCTCTCCGTCCCCCAGCCGGTCACCGAGCGGCTGCTGGGCAAACGGGACCCGCGAACTCGGCGCCCCCACGCCCGGCGCCGCCGCCAGAGCCGCCCGGCGGCGGCCCCGGGACCTCCGCAGGCCGGACACCGCTCGCGCCGCCGACGCCGCCGCTCCGCCGTTCGCCGGACGTCCGAAGCCGGGGGTGCCGGATTTCCGTCCGTACGGGGTGAGACCTGCGGTTCCGGGGTGACGTGAGGCGGTGCCGGATCGTTTCAGCCGATGTGAACGAGAGATTCCGCTTTTCTGCGGCCCGGCCCTGTCACCCGGCGACCGGGACGGCCGGCCGGCCACCCCTGCGCACCCCCGCCCCGGACCGCACCCGCCCCGGGGCGCCGTACGGGGGTACGGCATGAGTGCGCGGTCCTTCTACTGGTGCCAGGAGTGCCGCCTCCCGCTGTACGCCACCAGCTCGGGCTCGGCCCCCGGCGCACGCGACTGGGAGATCGACCACCAGGTGCCCGGCGACTGCGTCAACGGGCACCTGATGCCGCTGTCCGGCACGGCCGCCGGACCGGAGGACCTGCCCCACGCCGCACGCGTCCTGCGCCTCTTCGGCTGCTGAACCCCCGGCGCACGGCCGGGCCGGGGGAGGGGCGGGGCGCCGGGCGGCCGCGCCGGGGTGGTGATGACGGAAGGATCACGGCCCGCCACGGCGGCCGGTTGGGGTCGTTGGGCCGGGTATGGACCAGAGAACCGTTACGCCGCGGTCGGGCCTCGCCGAGCTGCCGGCGCCCCGCCGGCCGGCCTCCGAGTCGCCGATCTACGACGCCCTCGAACGGCAGTGGCTCCGGGAAGGCCGCGAAGTCCCCCGCCAGGAGGGCCCTCCCCGCGGCGGCCGGCACCGGGCCGACGCCGGGGACCTGTTCCGCCGCGCCTGACACCGCACCGACGGCCCGGCCCGGCCGCAGGCACCGTCATGCGACGGGGCCTGGCGAACGTCGCGCCCGGCAGGGGCGGACACAGGGGCAGGGGCAGGGCCGGCCGCACCGGGGCCGGAACAGACGGATCCCCAGCCGCGTGATGACGGGGGGTGCCATCGCGCGGCTGGGGCCGCTGCGGGGACCGCGCCGCTCCTCGCCGTCTCCCGCACCCCGCGTATGACCCGGCTGCCGCCGCCCAAACAGCGCGCCGCGCGCCCTACGGCCGCGGCACCAGGGTCAGGGCCGGGACGTAGCGGCGGAACCCGTTGGAGGCCAGGGCCGGGAAGTCCAGCACCCGGCGCCACTGCGCGGTGTCGGAGCCGACGCCGGGACCGGGCGCGGCGAGCGCCGCCACGAGGTCCTGCTCGCCCTCCCACTCGGCGTAGTTGAGCATGCGGGTCCCGTCCGCGGAGAGGTGGAAGTTGCCGGAGAGCATGCCGGCCGCCGGCGCCGGGTCGGTGGCCTGCGCTTCGAGGACGAGGTCGACGAACGCGCGCGCCGCGTCCGCCGCGCCCGGGTCGAAGCGGGCCTCGACGACGACCACGCAGCCGGGGGTCGCGTCCGCCGCGCCCACCGACCGGTAGGGCCGGTAGCCGTCCAGGCCCACCCGCACGATGCCCGGCACCGCCGCGTCCACCTCGGCGTTGCGGTCGTCCCGCGCGGTGCGGAAGAACTCCTCGTACGCCGCCTCCTGCGCCCACTGCGAGTAGTGGAAGAGGGTGTCGCCGTCCGTCCCGGCCAGCACCGTGTACGACAGGAGGGCCTCGGCCGGCCAGTTGCGGCTCTGCCAGGCCGCGTTGACGGCGTCCACGGCGGCCCGCTGCCGCTCGGGGGTGCCCACCCGCCACGTGCTCGCCTTGACGGCGCCGACTCCGGTGCGGGCGAAGTCGGGGCGGGTGACGGACCGGACGGCGGCGGACTTCACGATGGGTTCCCTCCCGTAGGACGCGCCCGCAGGACGGGACGACACCCCGATCCTGCGCCCTCAAGTACGGTCGAGGTCAAGGGGACCGGCCCGGCCCCCGAGGGTGAAATCGGCGCCCCGGCCGCTCCCCGGCCCCGGGCGGGGGCGTTGAACCGGACGGACAGCCGCACGCGAGAGCGCGCCCCGCCCGCCCCGCATCCGCCCCGCCACCGCCCCCGCAGGCCCTTGAGGAGAAGCCCCGTGCCCGCACAGCCCGAGCTCCCGCACCGCGCCTACGCCGAGGCCGTCGCCGCCATGGACGGGCCCGGCGGCGCGTACGAGCCGGACGAGTGGTCCGCGGAGGAGGAGGCGGGCCGCCTGGAGGCCGCATTCTCCTACCGGCGCACCGGCCCGAAGACGGTGGAGCGCGACGGCCTCCCGGTCACCATCGCCCCCGTGCTCGACACGGAGGAGTGGCCGCACGGCATGCTGCTGTTCTGGAACTCCGTCGACGGCTGGAGCTACGCCGCCCTGACCGACGAGTGGGGCGGCGCAGACTTCGCCGAGCCCCTGCCCGTGGACCGGCTGGCCTCCCCGGCCGCGCTCCGGGCCGTACTCCCGCTCCTCCTGGCCGGCGACGACCACGACCTCCCCGCCCGCGCCGAACGCTGGGAGCACCCCCGGGGCCCCGCCCTCGCCCGGCTGCTGGCAGCCGCCGACAGGGCCCGCATGCACCGCGAAGCGGACACCGACCGGGCCACCTGACCGGGGCCGTCAGCAGCGCCGGCCCCGGCACGGTACGGGCGCCGGGTGCGCGCCGGCCGTCCCGCCGCGCAGGAACAGGGCGGTGACGAAGGTGGCCGCGATCCCCGCCGCCACCCCGTACAGGGCCGTACTGACCCCGTGCGCCGTCCCGTCGCGCAGCCGCTCTCCCGTCGCGCCGTCGAGGCCGGCCGTCGCCACGAGGACCAGGACGGCGAGGCCCACCGCGGCTCCCATCCCCGAGCCGGTGGCGGCGATCCCCGAGGCGATGCCCTGCTCGCGGTCGGACACACCGGTTCCGGCGGCGATGAACATGGCCGTGAACACGATCCCGTCGCCGATGCCGAGCGCGACGAGCCCGGGCAACAGCGAGGCGTACGAGCCGTCCGGGGAGATCGCCCGGCCCAGCAGGACGGCGCCGACCGCGCCGGTGGCCAGCGCGCCGAGCAGCGTGGCCTTGAGGCCGAACCGCGTCACCAGCCGCCCGGCCGTCGCCGACGCCGCGACGACGACCGCCGTCGGGACCAGGAAGCCGGCGCCGGTCCGCAGGGCGTCGTAGCCGAGGACCTCCTGGAAGTGGATCGAGAGGAAGTACAGAACCGAGCCGAACGTCGCCATGAACATGAACGCGATGACGAAGCTCGTGACGAGGCTGTTGTTGGCGAGCAGCCGGGGCGGCACGAGCGGGTCGCCGCTGCTCCGCCCGACGAGCGCGAACACCCCCAGCAGCAGGAGACCGGCCGCCGCGCTCCCGAGGATGCCCGGCGAGAGCCAGCCCAGTTCCGGCCCCTGGACCAGTGCGAACACGACCAGCGTGACCCCGAGGGTGACGCTGAGCGCACCGGGCAGGTCGAACGTGCGTCCCCTGTCGCGCGGCGGATCCCGGGGGATCAGCGCGAACGTCAGCAACAGGGCCGGACCCGCCAGGGCGACGTTGACCAGGAACACGGCCTCCCAGCCGAACGCGTGCGTCAGCAGCCCCCCGAGGAGTACGCCGATCACCAGACCGGCCGCACCGGCACCGCCCCAGATCCCCAGCGCACGGTTGCGCAGCCGCCCTTCGGCGAACGTGACGTTGATGAGCGCCAGTGTGGTGGGGAAGACCAGCGCCCCGCCGAGCCCCTGGAACGCGCGGGCCGCGAGGAGCACTCCGGGCCCGGTGGCCAGCCCGCCCGCGAGCGCCGCCGCGGCGAAGAGGGCCAGGCCCGCGGCCAGCACCCGGCGCCGCCCGACGAGGTCCGCGGCGCGTCCGCCGAACAGCAGGAATCCGGCGGAGGCCACCGCGTAGGCGCTGATCACGGACTGCAGCGTCCGCGCGGAATAGCCCAGGTCGCGTGCGATGTCGGGCAGCGCCACGACGACGATGTACTGGTCGAGCGAGACGATCAGCATGGCGAACGACAGCAGTGCGAGCGTCGCCGCGCCACGGTTCCGGCCGAGCCCGCCGCGCGCGGACGCCCCGACAGATGCCACAGCAGCACTCCCTGGCGGAGCCTCACACGTCACTGACGGTCAGGAACCTACCACTGCGTCACAAAACGGATGAAAGTGGCGGGCCGGTCGGCGTGCTCCCCTGCCCCGCCCCGCCCCGGTGCCCGCGCGGCTCCGTTGCCGCCTACCGCCGTGGCGCCCGGCGGGCGAAGACGACCGGCGTACGCCGGCCGCCCTCCGCGTCCGGCCCGGTACGGCCGGCGACCCGCTCGAACCGGCACTTCACGGCAACCCGCAGCGAGGCCGCGTTCGCCTCGTCGACCTCGATCAGGAGCCGGTCCAGCCCCAGCTCGCCCAGGGCCCACTCCGACAGCAGCTCGCCGAGTTCCGACCCGGGCCCGGCCCCCTGACCGCGATCGCGGCCGTCTCCGCCTTCACCCTCCTCTTCGCCGACCGGGCGTTCACCGGAGCCCTGCTGACCCTGCTCCTCGGGATGATGGCCTCAACCCTCCTGCGCCACGGCCGGCCGACCGGCAGCGGCGAATGACCCCCCGCAGCCCCACCCGGAGACCCACCCGGGACCCGCGGAAAGGTTTTCGGCCCGACCGGTCACATTCCCCCGGCGCGGTCCGTCAGAGCAGTGAAGGCACCACCAAGGACCCGAGAGGAACCCGGTCATGGACACGCACACCACCCCGCAGACCGCCCCCGCCGCCCCGGCCGCCCCCGCCTCGCGGATGCCCGACCCCCAGCTCCTGGTCCCCGAGCTCGCCGACATCGGCGCGGCCCTCTACCGGGCCACCGGCAACCGCTCGGTGCCCCGCACCACCATCGGCCTCATCCAGCTGCGGGCCGGGCAGATCGTCGGCAACACCTACCTGACGATCATGCACACGACCAGCCTGCGGAAGGCCGGCGAGAGCGAGGAGCGTATCGCCGCGGTGGCCTCCTGGCGGGACGCGCCCTGCTTCACCGGGCCCGAACGGGCCGCGCTGGCCCTGCTGGAGGCCGTCATCCAGCCCTCCGCGCAGGGGGAGCGGGTCACCGACGCGCTGTACGCCGAGGTCTCCGCGCACTACGACGACAAGGCGCTCGCCACCCTCGCCCTCGCGATCGGCCAGGTCAACTTCTTCATCCCGCTGGCCGTCATCGGCAAGCCGCTCCCCGGCCGCAAGCCGACCGAACAGTGGACCTGACCCCGCCCCCGACACGGTGTGGGCCACGGGCCGGCGGTTTCGGGCCCGGCCGGTTGGTCGGGGACGGCCGGGGACAGCGTCAAACAGAGGACCGGAGGGATCGTCCTCGTACCCCACTGCGAGACAGGTGGCTGCGACGGGCCCCTGCGAGAGCTCCACGAGCCGGGCCAGGACCGCCGCCCCGGACGGAAGCGCGGCCGGATCGAGGCCGAGCGTCCGGGCCGCACGGTCGCGCCACCCGTCGAGGTCGGACAGCTCCTCCCGGTACGCCTCGGCGACCGCCCGGAGTTCCGCGGCCGTCCGTCCGGGAGCATCCCGCCACCACGGCGCCAGGAGACACAGCCGCATCAGCATCAGCTCCGGCAGTCCGACGGCGAGCAGTCCGGCTTCGCCGTGCCGGGCGGCCCGGGGCTTCTGAGCGGGGCGCGCGGGCACGCGCACCCGCCGGACGAGGTGGGGGAGGCCGCGGGAGCGCCGGACGGCCCGGGGGAGCGCGAGGAACCGCCGGACGGCCCGGGGGAGGCCGCGGGCCGGTTCAGTGGCCGGCGGAGGCCTTCACCACCGCCACCGCCGTGCCGATCGCCGCGTCGATCACACCGGCCAGCAGGGCGAACGCCGTTCCCCCGCCCATGCGCAGCCCGCCGTAGCACCCCCACGCGAACAGGGTGGCGACGTTGACGCCGGCCGCCGTGAGCAGGGCGGTCTCCAGGCCCATCGCGCCCAGGGCCGAGACGCCGATCAGGACCAGCGGTCCCACCGCGGACAGCAGCAGGGGGCTGCTGACGAAGAGCATCGCGCGCAGTTCCCGTCCCGTCGCGAAGGCCCCGTGCGTCACCCGGTGCGCCTGCTGGTCGGCGACCAACGCGGCGAGCCACAGGCCCAGCGACGCGGTCGCCACGGTCGACACGGCGCCGAGGACGTCCACGTGGCTGCCGGCGGCCAGTCCGATGACCACCGAGATCATGGTGATCGTCGCGTACAGGCGTTCCTTGAGCTGGGCCGCGGCCGCCTTCGGGTCCGCCGCGTGTTCCGTCACCCGCCTCACCGTAGGGGCCGGCCGCGCCGCGACAGCGGAACCACACCGTCCGGCCGCGGCCGCCGGATCGGCCGGGCCCGGCCGCTGCGTTGGAGCGCTCCGACCACCGGCCGACGGACCAGCGAGGAGCCGCCCGCATGAAACCCGACACCGCCCCCACCACCGCCGGCGCGGCCGCCGTGCGCCACCGCCACGGCGTCGCCTTCCGGGACCTGCACGCCCGTACCGAGCCCTTCGTCGTCCCCAACCCCTGGGACGCGGGCACCGCCCGCATCCTCGCCGGCCTCGGTTTCACCGTCACCGCCCGCGCCGAGAACTGGCCCCGCCCGCGTGAGCGGCCGTCACCGGCCCCGGGCGGCGGCCCGCCCGCGCGGCGGCGGCGGCGAGCCGGCCGGCGGGTCCTGCGCCTGAAAGGGCCGGCCCGGCGCCCTCGGGCGCCCGGCCGGCCCTTTCCCGCAGGAGCCGGTGGGGAGGCGTCAGTCGGTGCCGGACTCCATCGCCGCGCGGTCCAGCATCACGTCGTCGTCCGAGACCTCGCCGCGGGAGGCGATGGCCTCGGCGCCGCCCTCCTGCAGGGTCCCGATCAGCCCGGTCGCGGCCGCCTGGGCGGCGCCGATGGCGGGGTGCCCGGTGCCGATCAGGCCGAGCGCGGCGTACTGCTCCAGCTTGGCCCGGGAGTCGGCGATGTCGAGGTTGCGCATGGTGAGCTGGCCGATCCGGTCCACCGGGCCGAACGCCGAGTCCTCGGTGCGCTCCATGGACAGCTTGTCCGGGTGGTAGCTGAACGCCGGGCCCGTGGTGTCGAGGATCGAGTAGTCCTCACCGCGCCGCAGCCGCAGCGTCACCTCGCCGGTGACGGCCGCGCCGACCCAGCGCTGCAGAGACTCGCGGACCATCAGCGCCTGCGGGTCCAGCCAGCGGCCCTCGTACATCAGCCGGCCCAGGCGCCGTCCCTCGTTGTGGTACTGCGCGAGGGTGTCCTCGTTGTGGATCGCGTTGACCAGCCGCTCGTACGCCGCGTGCAGCAGGGCCATGCCGGGGGCCTCGTAGATGCCGCGGCTCTTGGCCTCGATGATCCGGTTCTCGATCTGGTCCGACATGCCCAGGCCGTGGCGGCCGCCGATGGCGTTCGCCTCCATCACCAGGTCGACGGGGGAGGAGAACGCCTTCCCGTTGATCGTCACCGGGCGGCCCTGGTCGAAGCCGATCGTCACGTCCTCGGTGGCGATCTCGACCGACGGGTCCCAGAACCGCACGCCCATGATGGGCTCCACGGTCTCCACACCGGTGTTCAGGTGCTCCAGCGTCTTGGCCTCGTGGGTGGCGCCCCACAGGTTGGCGTCGGTGGAGTACGCCTTCTCCGTGCTGTCGCGGTAGGGCAGCTCGTGGGCCAGGAGCCACTCCGACATCTCCTTGCGGCCGCCGAGCTCGGTCACGAAGTCCGCGTCCAGCCAGGGCTTGTAGATCCGCAGGTGCGGGTTGGCGAGCAGCCCGTAGCGGTAGAACCGCTCGATGTCGTTGCCCTTGAACGTCGAGCCGTCGCCCCAGATCTGCACGTCGTCCTCGAGCATCGCCCGCACCAGGAGGGTGCCCGTGACGGCGCGGCCGAGCGGCGTGGTGTTGAAGTAGGCGCGACCGCCCGAGCGGACGTGGAACGCACCGCAGGCGAGGGCGGCCAGGCCCTCCTCCACCAGCGCCGCGCGGCAGTCGACCAGGCGCGCGATCTCGGCGCCGTACGCCTTCGCCCGGCCGGGCACCGAGGCGATGTCGGGCTCGTCGTACTGGCCGATGTCGGCGGTGTAGGTGCACGGGACGGCGCCCTTGTCGCGCATCCACGCGACCGCGACCGAGGTGTCGAGGCCGCCTGAGAAGGCGATGCCGACGCGCTCGCCGGCGGGAAGGGAGGTGAGGACCTTAGACATAGGAAGATTATGCATGACTGCGTATGTTCATGCAAAACCGGTCCGGTTTCCCGCGCGGCCGGACGCAAGAGAGCCCCGCGGCGCCACGGAGGCGGGCGGGGCGGGGGAGCGGTAAGGGGGAGGGTGGGCCGTACGCGCGCCCGGGGGGACGGGGCGTGCGCGTACGGCGCTCCACCGGGCGGGCCTGCGACAGGGGGGTTGTCGTGCCGGCCCGCTGACACCCGCGTTTCCCGTTTCCGCCGCGCCAAACGGGGTGCCGGACATCCGGCTGCCGCAGACTTTCCGGCCGCGTCGTGCTGCTGCGGCCCGACGGCCAGAGCCACTGCTCGTTCCCGCCGCCCGAAGAGGGGTGGGACGGACCGAAGGCGACCCGGCAACACCCCCGGGACCAGGTGCGGTTCGCCGGGGACACCCGCTTCGGCGGCGTGCCCGCCGCCTCCCCTTCCGCTACGTCCTGCGCTCCAAGCCCGGCAGACGCCCGGGTACGGCCGCGGAGGACGAGGCCGCCCGCCGCGCCGGCCTGATGCGCCGGCCCGGGCCCGGTGTGCCGGCCCGGACCCGGTCTGCGCCGGCCCGGTCGCGGGACCGCGGGGGGCCGTCAGCTCCCGCCGCCGAAGTCCCAGGCCTCGATGTCGCGGTAGCGGATGGGCCCCGGGCCGCGGCCGATGTTGCTGCCGACCAGGTGCAGGCGCGCGGCCTCCCACCGGCGGCCGGCGAACGCGGCGAGCCCCGCGGCGGCCTCCACCGCGCCGGACGGGTCGCCCCGGCGCGCCCGGGCCAGCGTCAGGTGGGGGCGCAGCGGCCGGTCCTCGAAGGCGATCCCGCACTCCTTGACCACGCCGCGCACCCCGGCGGCGAGCAGGTGCAGCCCCTCGACGTCCCCCTCGATCCCGCTCCACAGCACCCGCTCGTCGAAGTGCCCGCCGCCGCGCAGCGCCAGCCGTACGGGACGGCCCGCCGCCGCGAGGTCCGCGAGCGGCGCCCGCAGCAGCGGCACGGCTCCCGCCGGGAGCTCGCCGAGGAACGCCAGCGTGATGTGCCAGTCCTCGACGCGGTTCCACCGCAGCTGCGGGTACGCGTCGTAGGCGGGGCGCAGCGCCCGCACCAGCTCCTCCTTCGCGTCGTCGGGCGGGGCGAGCGCTATGAAGACGCGGACGGTCGCGGCCTGGGTCTCTTCGTTCACCAGGACTTCGTACCCTGCCCGGGCGGTCCCCGTCACCTCCGGCCCCGCTGCCCGGCCGGCCTGTCCACCCGGTGTGTCGCAGGTCACGGGAAGGCGGTGTGCGGTGCCGGACAGCTCATGGAGGTGAACACCCAATTGCGAACCCGGATACGGGCCGGGGATTCGAGCGCGTTCGCGGAGCTGTTCGACAGCCATGCCCGCGCGGTCTACAACCACGCCTTCCGACTGACCGCCGACTGGTCGACGGCCGAGGACGTGATGGCCGCGACGTTCATGGAGGCGTGGCGGCTGCGCGACCGGGTCGACCCCGAGGGCGGGTCCCTGCGGCCGTGGCTGCTGGGCATCGCCACCAACACCGCGCGCAACCAGTACCGGAGCAACCGGCGCTACCGGGCGGCGGCCCTCGCGGCCGCGGCGGCCGAGCTGTCGGTCCCCGACCACGCCGAGGAGGTGGCCCGGCGGGTCGACGACCGGCGCCGCCTCGCCCGCGCCCTGACCGCCCTCGCCTCGCTGCGCCGGACCGAGCGCGAGGTGGTGGCGCTGTGCCTGGGGGAGGGCCTGGACTACGAGTCCGCGGCGCGGGCGCTGGGGATCGCCGTCGGCACCGTCGGCTCCCGTCTGTCCCGGGCGCGCAGGAAGCTGCGCGCGCTCGCGGCGGACGGTGCGGACGGCCCGGACGCGACGGGCGGGGCGGCTGCCGCTGCCGGCGCCGGTGCGGCGCCGAAGAACGTACGCGGAAAACGGGAAGGCGCCGGCCCCGGGCGACAGACAAGGGGTGACCACACACCCGTGGTCCGGCCCGCGCAGGGAGGAAACCGATGAACGCGAACGCGAACACGCCCGGGCAGGGTCCGGCCGGACCGGACGAGAGCGCACAGCTCCTGTCCCGGACGGCGCGTGACCTGCCGGCGGGCCGCCACCAGTTCCACAAGGAGCGTCTGATGGCCCGGATCCAGCAGGAACAGCGTACGGAGACGACAACACCCGCCGGGGCGCGGCGTTTTCGGCTGCCGCGCCCGTCGATCACCCTGCCCCTGGCGGCCGCCGCCGTGGCCGGGGCGGTCGTGGTCGTACTGGCCCTGCCCGCCGGGGGGCCCGGCGCCCTCGCCACCGGACCGGCCATGACCACCCCGGTCGGCGTCGCGACCACCCAGGGCGTGCCGGAGCTCCTGGACCGGATCTCGCTGGCGGCGGCCGAGGGGCCCCGCCCCGCCGTCAGGCCCGGCCAGTACCTCTACATCGAGTCCCAGACCTCGGACACCTTCCTGAAGACGGTCGGCGACAAGACCACCCTGGCCAGCTACGCGCTGCACCGCCGCCAGAAGTGGAACTCCCCCGACGGCACCAGGGGCTGGCTGATCGACCCGGCCAGCAACCCCGGCTCCGGGGGAGAGACGCTGAGCCTGCCCGACGAGCACGGCCGGCCGCCGGTGGCCACCCTGAACACCCCGTCGTACGACTACCTGGACACGCTGACCACCGACCCCGACGAACTGCTCGCGAAGATCTACAGGGAGACCAAAGGGAAGGGGACCTCACCCGACCAGCAGGCCTTCACCACCATCGGCGACCTGCTGGGCGAGAGCTACCCGCCCGCGCAGCTGTACCCGGCCCTGTTCCGGGCCGCCGCGAAGATCCCCGGCGTCGTCGTCGTGCAGGGCGTGGTGGACGCGCTGGGCCGGCACGGCGTGGGCGTCGCCCGGCTGGACGGGAACAGCGGACAGCGGGAGGAGTGGATCTTCGACAGGACGACCCACGTCTTCCTCGGACGGCGCACCGTCCAGGTCGCCGCGGCCGCGGACGCCGGAGCGGGGGCCGTGATCCCGCCCGGCACGATCACCTTCACCAGCGCGATCACGCACCGGGCCGTCGTCGACGGCATCAGGCAGACCCCGTCGAACGGGGGCTGACGGACCCGCTGGCCCCGTGCCGGTCCGGGCCCCGTGCCGGTCCGGGCCCCGTGCCGGTCCGGGGTTCGGTCCGGCCCCGGTCCGGGCTCAGGCCGGGCTCGGCCCGGGCCCGGACCTGGCTCAGGCATTCAGGGCCCGGCCGACGACAGCCGACGACGGCCGGCGCGGGCCGGCGCGAGACGGCGCGGGGCGAGCCGGGAGGCCAGCGCGGAGACCCGGTTGCCGAGGCCCGCGACCACGCTCGGCGGGGTCGCGCCGCGTCCGATGGCGCGGCGGGCCGCGGAGACGACCCGACCCGCCGTGGCGAGCCTGCCCACGACCGCGCCCCGGCTGCCGACCCCGCCGAAGAACTCGGTGCCCGTCGGCCCGGGGGAGACGGCGAGCACGCGCAGCGCGGAGCTCCGGGTCTCACGAGGCCCTGGTCGCCCCGTAGAGCGCCATCGACGGGGTGGGCTGGCAGGCTGCGGTGCCGGCGAGGGTGACCAGCGCCCCCCGGCCGTCGGCGGCCAGGTCGGTCGGGGCCCTACTGGCCGAACTGGGCCGGTCCTACGTGGACTTCGCGGTCGGGCACACGGTGCTGCTGGACCTGATGTTCACCGCCGAACACGCCGACGACCCCAGCGCGGAGCCGCGCGACCTCGGCCACGAGAGCCTGCTGACCGTCGCCCGGCTGATCGCGGAAGGCCGGCAGACGGGCGACGTGCGCCCGGGCGATCCCGTCCGGCTCGCTCAGGTCGCCTCCTCGACCGTCCACGGCCTGGCGGACCCTCGCGGTCGCCCCGCTCATCGACGACACCCCGCTGCCCGAGGCGACGGAACTGGGCCTGGACGTCCTGCTGGCCGGCCTGCGGCCCGCAACCTGAACCCCGGCCCCGGCCCCGGAGCCGGGCGCCGAACCCCGCCGCGCCGCCCGCCGTACGGGCGTGCGGCGCAGGGAGGGCAGGGCGAAGCGGTGAGGGGGAGGGTAGACGTTACTCCCACGAGATGCCCCGTGGTGCGTTCTCGCCCCATTTCACGTTCCCGCCGGCGGATTCGCGCGAGACTTCTCCCCGCGGGCGAACCGCCCCGGGACCACCGGTGAGCCGTGGAGAGAAGGGACAGGACACGCGTGAGCGCATCCGCGAAGGCCGGCGCATTCCTCGTACGGGACGCCGACGACCCCGCCGCCGCCGCGGCGCCGCTGGACGTCGCGGTCATCGGCGAGTCGATCACGATCGTCCTCGCGCCGAGCGAGGGCCTGCCCCCCGCCGCCCTGCGCCGCCTGTGGTTCCTGTGGCTCAGCGGGCACCTGGGCCTGCTCATGCCGCTGGCCGCCCGGCCCGGACAGCGCCCGGACACCGCGACCCTGGAGGACACCCGGCGCGTCCTGGCCGACGGACTGCCCGACGACGGGCCCGCCGCGTACGTGCAGCTCCAGGAACTCGCCCGGACCTGCCGCTTCTTCCTGGGCCTGGCCACGGACCGGCCGACGCCCGCCCGGTGAGCGGCCGGGCCCGCGGCCGGGGCCCGCCCCGCGGGCGACCGCGGGGCGCCGCTCAGCCGGTCGGCGGCTGCGGGAGCGCCGTGAAGGTGGCCTCGGCGAACTCGGTGACCTCCGAGAACCCGAGCCTGCGGTAGAGGTCGACGGCCGTGGCGTTGTCCGCCCGCACGTTCAGCCCGATGTGGTCCACGTTCCTCCCGAGCCGCCGGCACAGCTCCGCGACACAGGCCCCGCCCGCGCCCTGCCCGCGCACCCCGGGGTGCGTGGCGACGTTCCCGATCGCGGCGACCCGGTAGGCGGCCGAGTAGACGTGCACGCCCGCGACGGCGACGAGCCGCCCGTCCTGCCGCGCGCCCACGTACTGGCCGGTGTCGAGCATCCGGTGGTCGAACCAGTTGCCCGGGTACGCCTGCTCGAACAGGGCCAGCAGCTCCGGCAGATCGCTCCGGTCCAGCGGGGCGGGCCGCCACGGGCCGTCCGGGTGCCGGGCGGCCCGGCCGGGGTCGGTGAGCGCCATCCGCACCAGGGTGCCGTGCGGCCTGACCGCGTACGCCGACTCCAGCACCTTGCCGGCCGCTCCGGTGAGGTGGCCGAAGAAGCGCCGGGGCAGGACCGGCAGCAGCGCCTCGGCCAGCTCCTCCAGCCCGGCGGCCTCCCCGGGGCGGGCGAAGGCGAGCAGGGTCGGGATGTCGCCGACCGCGTACAGCAGGGCGACCGGGCCGCCGTCCGACACCGTGTACCAACTGGTGTGCGGCCACAGCAGGTCGTCGAGGTCGCCGAGTTCCATCAGGTGCATCGCCGGGTCGCGCCCGAAGCGGTCGGCCAGGGCGGATCGGTCGTGAAGGCTGCGCAGGGTCACCCGCCCAGCCTACGGCGGCCCCGAACCGGCCCCGGACCGGCCCCGGCGGGCTCCGGGCGGTGCGTCCCGGCAGGCGTCCGGCCCGGCCGCTCCCGTTTGCCCCCTGCCGGACGGGTAGGGGGTGGGGGAGACGGTCACCCGGACCGAAGGAGGACGAGCACATGCCCGCAGAGCAGTGGCCCGAGCTGGTGGGACGCACGGCGGACGAGGCGGTCGCGGTGATCCGCCGCACCAACCCGGACATCGTCCAGGTCCCGGTCGTCGCGGACGGCTCCCTGGTGACGATGGACTTCCGGGAGGACCGCGTCCGCGTCTTCACCGACGCCGACGACCGCGTCACCCGGGCGCCGCGCATCGGCTGACCCCCGCCGCGCCCCGCCTGCCCCGCCGGTCAAGCAGCCTCCGCCTGAAGGCTGTTGACGCGGAGCAGACGCGCGTCACACTAGTCTGAGAACGAACTGGTCGGGTTCCGGGAGCAGAGAACGGGGATGGCTTTCGGATGGCCGGTACGGAGTCGATGGCCGGCTGGCTGCGCGGGGTGCTGCCCCTCGCCCTCGCCGGTGTGCTCGCCGAGGGCGACCGGCACGGCTACGCACTGGTCCAGGAGCTGGCCGCGCGGGGTTTCGGCACCGTCCGCGGCGGCGCGCTGTACCCGGTGCTCGGCCGGCTGGAGGCCGACGGGACGGTGGAGGCCCGGTGGGAACCGGGGGAGGGCGGGCCGGGCCGCAAGGTCTACCGGCTCACCGACGCCGGCCGGGCCCGGCTGCGGCAGGAGACCGCCGGCTGGCTGCAGTTCTCCGACGCCATGGCCCGACTCCTGTCCCCCCGCGCGGAGGAGACCCATGAGTGACCCCGCCACCCGGTGGAACGCGCGGGTCCGACTCGCCCTGGCCGCACGCTCGGTGGACGCCGCCACCACCGACACGGTGCTGGACGAGGTCGCGCAGCACTGCGCGGACAGCGGCGAGGACCCCCGAGGCCCGTCAGGGCCGCAGGCCCGCCCGCCTGACCGCGACCGCGGAGAGGTCGGCGATCACCTGCCGGTCCCCCCGGCGCCAGGCGCCGGCGAGGCCGCCCGCAGGGGCCGGGAGCGCGGCGAGGTCGCGCAGCGGGCCGGTGAGGGCGCGCAGGGCGAGCAGGTCGGTGCCCCCGGGCGCGTCGAGGAGGCGCCGGACGGTGGTGCTGCGCCGGATCCAGCGCAGCCGCGGAGGAAGCCACAGCAGCAGGACGACGGCCACCGGGACGACGATCAGGGCCGTGGTGGTGAGCGTGGCGACCTGGTCGACGGTGTGCTGGAGCGACTGCCCGGCGTCGGCGAACCCGGTACCGGCGTCGGCCGCGGACCGCAGCGGCTTCTCCAGGAGGCCGCCGACGAGCGGTACGTCCGAGGCCGCGTCACCGGCGTCGCCCAGTGCGGCGGCGAGGCTGTCACCCGACCTCTCGACCCTCCGCCCCGGCTCGGCCAGCAGCATGATCGCATCGCGGACGGCGAGGGCGAACCACACCGCGGCGGCCATCAGGACCAGGGCGATCAGGTCCCCGAGCACCTGGCGGTTGCGACGTGCGGGGGTCTGGGCGTACAGGCGCATCAGCGGGCTCCCGTTCGGGTCATGGCGTCGAGGAGGGCCGGGCGCCGCCGGGCGTGAGACCGGCGGCGCCCGGTCGACCGTACGTCCGACTCTTCCACCGGCCCCCGCGGGCAAACGTCCGCGACGCGAGGACCGGACGACGGACGGACGGCCACGGCGGCCGGCGGGCCGGGCGGGGATGCGGCCACGGCGGCCGGTGGGACCGGGCGGGGGCGCGGCCGAGCAAGCCCGGGACCACTACAGCCTGGCCGCCGTCCTCGACCAGTCCGGCCTCCCCGCCGACTGGACCCCGCCCACCCCCTGACACCACCCGCACCCCCCGACACCCGCCGCCGCGCCCGTCCCCCGGGCGCGGCGGCGGGCCGTGCCTCAGGTGCGCGGGGGGTGCGCGGCGGTGTCGAGGTAGAAGGCGTCGATGCTCTGCACGGCCTGCTCGAACTCCTCCAGGTTGACCGGCTTGGTCACGTAGGCGTTGGCGTGGCTGCTGTACGCGCCCGCGACGTCGTCCGGCGCCGCGGACGTGGTGAGCACGACCACCGGGATGGTTTGCAGGCTCTCGTCGCTCTTGAGGACCTTGAGCAGGTCCCGCCCGCTCATCCGCGGCATGTTGAGGTCGAGCACGATCAGGTCGGGGCGCACGCTCCCGGGGGCGCGCAGGTGCTCCAGCGCGGCGACTCCGTCGGTGACCTGGACCAGGTTGCGGGCCCCGCGCTCGGAGAGGGCCTCCTCGATGAGCATGGCGTCGGCGATGTCGTCCTCGACCAGCAGGACGTCGAAGGGCCGGGCGGGCTCGGTCGTCATCGGGTGCTCCGCGGGTGCTTCGTCGGTGTGGTTGAACAGCCCCGGCCACCGCTGCCGGGCACCCTGACGGGTCATCCCGCAGGCGGCGCCGATCTGCGGATACCCCGCGCCCGCACGGGCCGCGGCCCCGGCCGCGTCCCGCTGGAGCCGCTCGGCGGCCTGCTGGAGCTGGTCCAGCACGTGGAGCAGGGACAGGGCCGCCGCGGGATCGTTCGCGGAGGGCTGCGCGGGGTCTTCGAGCAACTCGAGGGCAAGGCGCCGCGCGAGACTGCCGACCGCCGCGTCCGCGACCGCGGCCGTCTGCGGCGGGGTGGTCCGCAATACGAAGTTCTTGCCAGGCATACCCGCACCTTAGGCCCATGACCCGCCCACGACAACAAGGGTTGTCGCCACCCCTTGAGAGTGAGCGCTGCGCCGTCCTGAAGACGGCCGTCACAGCGGAGGGGCTCAGACGATGACCGGCGGCGAAAGACGGCCCCGCACGCGGCAGCCCTCCTTTTGGACGACCCGGCGCCGGCCGGGAGTGGCCCTGGCCCTCACCGTACTGGCCCTCCCCGCGGCCACCGGCCCGTCCGCCCTACGCGGAAGCGACCAGGCCCGGCACGGAACCCGCGCCGTGACCACGACCACGACCACCGCCCCCGCCGCCGGCCCGCCCGGCCCGCTGTACCGCATCCTCCTCGTCGAGGACGACCGGGGCGACGCCCTGCTCGTCGACGAGCTCCTCCACGACACCGGCCTGCGCTTCGAACTCACCACCCGCACCAGCCTCGCCGACGCCCGCACCGAACTCACCACCCGCGCGATCGACTGCGTCCTGCTCGACCTGCACCTGCCGGACGTCCACCTCGCCGGCCGCCACGACCCCCTCCTCACCACACGGGAGGGCACCCGCGAAGTGCCCGCCGCACACGGGATCGCACACGGGATCGCCCTCGGCATCGTCCCGGGACGACCTGCCGGGCCCGCCACGGAGATACCGCTCCCGCCGGCCGGAGCCCTGACCCTCTACACCGACGGCTCACCGAGGGGTTCAACGGCAACGGCACCGGCCGCCTCGGAGTCGAAGGGCTCCTCGCCCTGATCGAGCGGCTCCCGCAGACCGACCCCGCCGCCCACACCGACAGCCTCATCGAGGAAGCCCACGCCCTGAACGCCGGCCGCCACTCCGACGACCTCGCCGTACTGCGCCTGGACTGGAACCACCACTCACCCTGAGCGCGCCCCGCTCCTGAGGGGGCCGCACCGGATCGGGCGGCTTCCCTGTTCCGGGCGGGGCCGGGCCGCGTTTCGCCCGGAGTCCGCAGGTGGGACTCGCCCCCGGAGAACGCCGTGCGTACGGACACCGCACGCTCCATGCACGCTGAATGTGCGTTCCGTTGGATAGTGTGCGAGGCAGGAGGTCTCCATGTCCAAGCTGTTCGACGCGGTCGACGCGCTGGTCGCATCCCGCTCGCCCCTGCCGCCGCCGGCGGAGCGCAAGCGCCTGCGGGCCGCGCACGGCCTGACGATCGACGAGGTGGCCACCGCACTGGGCGTGCGCCGGGCCACGGTCAGCGCCTGGGAGTCCGGCCGGACCGAGCCCCGCCCGCCGGAGCGCGAGGCGTACGCGCGGCTGCTGCGGCAGCTCGCCGAGCTCTACCCCGTCCCGGCCGCCGAACCCGAACCCGCCCCGTCCGCCGATCCGGTACCGGCCGCCAAACCCGAACCCGCCCCCGCCCCGGCGGAAGCGGCGACACGCACGCCCGAACCCGCCCCCGCCCCGGCGGAAGCGGCGACACGCACGCCGGAGCCCGAGCGTGCCCCCGCCCCCGCCCCCGCCCCCGCCCCGGCCCCCGCCGCCAAGCCGTCGTCGAGGCCGCAACGCCCGGGCCCGGGCGCGCGGGGGGCGGCCCCGGCCGCCGCGCCGGAGGCGTCCGAGCAGCGGTTCGACAACGGGCCGCTCGCGGTCGTCGACGTCGAGGACGGCCGGGTCGTAGCGCACTGCACCGGCGGACAGGTCCTGGAGGTCCCCGCCGCGTCCCTTCCGGCCCTGGTGGAATGGACCCTCGGCCTGGCCCGGCTCGGGCATCCGAAGCTCTCCGGGCCGGGCAGGCCGGCCGACCCGCTCCTCGTGCTCACCGGGGCCGCGCTGGAGCGCTACGGCCTGCCCACCACCCTCACCGAGGAGGAACGGCACGCCGGGCGGATCCCGGAGGACCACAAGGCCGTCAGGCAACTGGCCCGCGCGCAGTGGCAGCTGACGAAGCGCGGGCTCGGCCCGTGGGCGCGGATCTACCGCCCCGCGACCGGCTCGGAGCGGGCCTGCGTCCAGCTGTGCATCCCCTCCTGGCAGGCCCTCGACACCCGCCACTGGGGCGCCGCCGCTCAGCTCCCGCCCGCGGAACTGGCCCGGGTCCTGGGCGTGTACGCGTCCCGGGTGACGACCCCGCGCGGCTCCACCGCCGTCACCGGCCTGGAGCTGATGACCGCCCTGGTCCCGCCGACCCGCGCCACCGAACCCGACGCCGACGGCAAGCGGCACTCCGAGCACAACCCCGGCTCCCTGGGGAAGGACCCCGTCGACTGCGCGCCCTGCGAGGCCCCCGACGGACACCCCCTCCTGGCGGACCTGCCCCGCTTCCACGTCCGCGGCCCCGCCGAGAAGCTCTTCGAGGAGGCGTACGACTGGGCCCGCCCGCTCACCGACGCCGAGTGCATGCGCTCCCACCTGGTCGGCATCGACGTGAACATGGCCTTCGCCGCCGGAGCGAACAGCCTGCTCGTCGGCCTCGACGCCCCCCGGCACGTCACCGCGCCGACGTTCGACCCGAAACTGCCCGGCTCCTGGCTGGTCGACCTCTCCCACGTCGACCTGTCGAAGGTGAAGCAGGGCAGGGACACGTGGGTGGAGCTGGACGGCAGCCTGCTCCCGAGCCCGTTCACACCGAAGGGCGACCACCCGACCGGCCCGGCCTGGTACGCGACACCGACCGTCGCGTACGCGGTGGAGCTCGGCTACGACGTCGCACCCTCCGAGGCGTACGTCCACCACGACAACGGCCGCTACCTGGACGACTGGTACAACCGCCTGCGCGACGCCTACCTCGCCACGATGGCCGACCTCGGCGTCGGCGCAGACCTGCCGCCGGAGGAGTTCCTGGCGGCGATGGACGGCTACCGCGACCGCGACCCCGAGCTGGCGATCGTCGTCTCGGCGGTGAAGGCCACGGTCAAGGGCGGCCTGGGCAAGCTCCGCGAGCGCCCCCGCGGCGAGGACTGGCGGCCCGGCCGGCCCTGGCGGGCACTGTCCCGGCCCACCTGGCGGCCCGACATCCGCGCGGCGGTCATCTCCCGCACCCGGACCAACATGCACCGCAAGATCGTCAAGCACGCCGCGTCCACCGGGCAGTACCCGGTCGCGATCCTCTCCGACTGCGCCGTCTACTCCTCCGACGGCCCGTCCCCGCTGGACTTCCTGCCCTACCGGGACGGGAAGCCGCTGCCGGGCGGCTTCAAACTCGGAGTGAACCCCGGCCTGGTCAAGCACGAGGGCACCCAGAGCGTCCTGTGGGGCGAGGGCGTACGCGAACGGTTCCAGGCCCCGGACCTCAACCTCGCCCGCTACATCAAGGACGGCGCCGTCACCGACCACGACAACGGAGAGTAGGGACAGCCGCGATGAGCAGGTTCGGGGACGGCCTCGACCAGGCGGTGCAGCAGGCCTTCACCCGCCCGGCACCGAAGACGGCCGGCGCGCAGATGCGGTACCTGGTCAGGCAGCTGGGGGGCACCCGCGCGGCCGCCGGGATGCTGCGGGTCTCCCAGCGCACCGTCGAGCGGTACGTGAAGGGCCAGATCAAGAAGCCCCGCCGGGACCTCGCCGCGCGCATGCAGCGCGAGGTGAAGGCGCGGTGGCAGCCGCAGGTCCGGGCGAAGGCGAGGGCGAGGGCGGCCACGACCGACGGGATCGTCATCGACTTCCGCGCCCGCCTGGGCTACGACGCCCCGGTCGCAACGACGGACGAGAGCCGGATCCGGCACCTGACCGTCGCCCTGCCGCCCCGGCACGCCGCCCGCCTCTTCGACGCCCGCGCGCGGGGCGCCACCGACGCCGACCTCCAGCAGATCGCCGCCGAAGCCCTCAGGGAGACCTACTTCCAGGACGGCGGCCGCCGCGCCGGCTCCCTCGAAGAAGTCCGCTTCACCGACATCGAACACCTCGAATTCGGCCTGTAGCCGCACCGGCGCCGTCAGGAGGGGGGTTTGACCGCGCCGGACAGGCCGTGACCGACCTGATCCGGGCCGGCCAGGCAGACGGGGACATCCACACCCCGGAGGATCACCCCCGGCGGGAAGCCGCGGCTGCCGAAGGCCGGCGACGTGACCGCGCAGTGGTCGCGCACGCTGCCGGCCGGAGCCTGCCCCCCCCCGCCGCATCCACCTCCCGGCGCAGGAGACAGCACACAGCCCTCCTGCTCAAGTCGCAGTGCCGCGCACCGCAATTCATCATCAGGGCGCACGGGCCGGCGACCGGACACCGCGATGATTTCGTTCATGGATCAAGAACTCGGCACCCTCGTCCAGCAGACCGCCGACCGGCTGGCCGACCGCCGCGTCGGCGTGGTGGTGGCCGCCCTCGCGGGAGACCACGTAGAGATCAAAGGTGCCGGCAGCACCGGCACGGACCACGCTCGTGTACCGGGGCCCGACACCCTCTTCGAGATCGGGTCGGTGACCAAGGCGTTCACCTCCCTGGCCCTGGCCCGGATGGCCGTGACCGGCGAAGCAGACCTGGACGAACCGCTGAGCGACCTGCTGCCCGACGGGACGGCCGTCCCGTCACGCGGCGGCGAGCGGATCACCCTGCGCCACCTCGGCACCCACACCTCCGGCCTGCCCCGGCTGCCCAGGGGCATGCTGCTCCAGGCCCTGCTGCGCCCCGCCAAGCCGGACCCGTACGCCCACTGCAGCTCCGAGTGGCTCCTGTCGGGGCTGGCCCGGACCCGCCTGGGAGCCGCACCGGGCGCCAGGTTCCGCTACTCCAACCTGGGAAGCGGACTGCTGGGACTGGCCCTGGCCCACCGGGCCGGCACCGACTACGAAACCCTCGTCACCCGGACGATCCTGACCCCCCTGGGCATGGGGGACACCGTGGTGGGCGTGGACGCCGCACGCGCGCAACGCACCGCCCAAGGCCACGACCGCCGCGGCCGGCCCACCCCTGCCTGGAACCTCGCCGACCTGACCGGAGCCGGCGGCCTGCGGTCCACCGCGGCCGACCTGGCGGCCTTCGTACGGGCCCAGATCGACGGCGGCCCCGAGCCCCTCGCGGACGCGATCCGCCTGAGCCGGGACGTCGAGTACCGCAAGAGCCCCTTCGCCTGGGTCCACCTCGGCTGGATGGCCCACCGCCTCCACCCCCGCCAGGGCGCCCACCTCCAGATCTGGCACAACGGCGGCACCGGCGGGTTCTCCTCCTTCGTCGCCTTCGACCCGGAGAAGCGGCTGGGGGTCATCGCCCTCGGCAATACCCCGCGCCCGGTCGACCGCCCCGCCTTCGACCTCCTGCGCACCCTGCAGACACGGCACACGGCCGTGCCGCACTGACCCCGGGCGGGGCAGGGGGCGTCAGTGGCTGCGGCGCCCGGCCACGAGCCGGTACAGCAGGAGCAGGATGACCGAGCCCGCGACGGCCGCGATCCAGGTGGACAGGTGGAAGAAGCCGTTGATCGATTCGACTCCGAAGATGACCTTGCCGAGCCAGCCGCCGAGCAGGCCGCCGGCGATGCCGATCAGCATGGTGATCAGGCAGCCGCCGGGGTCGCGGCCGGGGGTGATCGCTTTGGCGATGGCGCCGGCCAGCAGTCCGATCAGGATCCAGGCGATGATTCCCATGGCGCGTCCCCTCAGCCCTTCAGCTCGGCCAGCAGTGCCGTGCAGAACGCGGGCAGGTCGCCCGGGTTCCGGCTGGTGATCAGCGCGGAGGGCGCCGCCGTGCAGACGTGGACCTCCTCGTCCACCCGGAGCGCGTCGGGGTTGGCCACGCCGCCGGGCAGGACCAGGGCGTCGAAGTCCTCGGCCTTCGCCTCGCCCACGGTGAGGTCGACGGGGAACGTGTCGGCCTTGTCCAGGCGGTCGAAGGCCTGGACCCGGCCCGGCTCGGGGGAGATCAGGGAGGGGTGGCCCCCGGCCCGGGAGACGGCCTGCCACGGTTCGGTCAGTTCGACCTGTTCGATGCCCTCGGTGGCCACGAGGAACGCCACACGCATGAAATGTCTCCTTCGAAAGGGAAAGTCGCGATCTGTCTATCGACTGTCCCACGATCAAAAGATGAAACATCGGACATACGGGCCGAGCGAGGACCCAGGTTTGCCGAGGATCCGGAGGGGCCGAGGACCCGGGTTCGCCCCCGTGGTCAGGAGACGGCGTACCACTGGCTGGCCCAGCCGGTGTTGATGGTGCTCACGGACTGTGCGGCCAGGTCCACCTGGGACGGCAGCGAGGTCTGGCCCGTCAGGATGGTGCTGTAACGGAGCTTCGGCGGCGTCAGCCCGGCGTTGACCGAGATGCCGGCGCCCGTGGACTTCAGGGTGAGCGCGTTGGTGGCCCAACTGCCGTTGAGGAGCAGGGCGATGAAGTAGGTTCCGGGCGCGGCCGTGAACGGCTTCTCCAGGGCCAGGGGCTTGGCGATGGCATCGGTCATCAGCTGGGACGAGATGTCGGGGGTGGTCCCGAGCAGGGCGCCGCCCTCGCTGTACACACCGAGGCGGCAGTTGGCGAGCTGGGCGTTGGGGTCGATGCCGGCCAGGCCCAGCCAGACGTTCGACCAGGTGATCCGCTCGCGCAGGACGATCCGCACCAGGGTGATCCGCCCGCCGACCCCCGCGGCCGACTGGGCCGTGACGTGACCCGCGTCGTTGGGGTCTCCGGTCCAGGCCAGCAGGTTCTGGTCCTGCGGCCGCGGCCCCTCGAAGCCGCCACCGGCCCCCGCCCCGGACGCGGAGCCCTGTGCGGGCGCGGGCGCGGAAGCCGTGGACGCCTCGGTCCCGTGCCGGTCCCCGGCCGGAGCGCCGGTGCAGCCGGCCAGGACGAGGAACGCCACGAGCGCGGCGCCGAAGCCGGTCACGACGGTATCGGTGCGGGTACGGGTACGGGTGCGCATGGTCCCCCCATGTGGTGCGGATGATCGACGGACATGGTCACACGGGCCGTACGGCACCCGTACGGCAGGCCTCCACGCACGGCCCCGCGACACCGACGCCGACACCGCACACCGGACGCCGCCGGCGGCGACCGGCCGCCGGAAGCTGCCCCTTCGGCCGGCCCATGCTGCCCGGCAGGACCTGGCACCGGCGGTTCACCGCAACGTATCCAGGGGGGAGTCGCCGAACCCACGCCACCAGGGGCCCCCTTGCGCCACCACACGACCGCCACAGCCGACGGGGCCGCCTGTGCCGCGCACCGGCGGCCGCCCCGCGGGCGAGAGGGAAACGCAGCGACACGGACACACCCCCGTACGGGCCGGCCCTGCGCCTGCCCGTATCCACTCCTGAGCAGGGAAAATCTTGCGAAAATTGCCAAAGAAGGCGTACGCCACCCCCGTTGCCCTCGCGGCCGCCGTCGCCCTGACGGCGGGCTTGACCGGCCCCGCGTCGGCTGCCCCCGGCGGCCCGGACACGGCCCCCGCGCCCTTGGCCAAGGGCCTCACGGCGGACGGCAGGACCGTGCACACCGTCCCCCTGGTCACCGGCGACCGGGTCCTCGTGGACTCCCGCGGCCGGGTCGGCGGCATCCAACGGGCCAAGGGCCGGGAGGACATACCCTTCTTCACCCAGGTCCACGACGGCCGCACCTACGTGGTGCCGCGTGACGCCCGGAAGCTGATCGCCGACGGCACGCTGGACCAGCGGCTGTTCGACATCACCGAACTCGCCAAGCCGGAGAGCCGCGAGGCCCACCGGGCCGGGCTCAAGGTGATCGTCGGATACCGGGGAGCCGCGGCCCAGTCCGCCCGCGCGCACGTGCGGGCCTCCGACGGCACCACCGTCCGCCGGACCCTGTCGGCCCTCGACGCCGACGCCGTCACCAGCGTCACCGACAGCACGGGCGCACTGTGGGACGCCCTGACCCGCCCGCAGGGCGACGGCACGGCCGCCACCACCTCCGGCATCGCGCAGATCTGGCTGGACGGCGTGCGGAAGGCGTCGCTCGACCGCAGCACCGGCCGGATCGGCGCCCCGGCGGCCTGGGCCCGTTCGTACGACGGCACCGGTGTGAAGATCGCCGTCGCGGACTCCGGGATCGACGCCACCCATCCGGACCTGGCGGGACGGGTGGTCGCGGAACGCAACTTCAGCGCCTCCCCGGACACCCGGGACCGTGTCGGGCACGGAACCCACGTGGCCTCCATCGCGGCCGGCACGGGGACCAAGGACGCCCGGTTCAAGGGCGTCGCGCCCGGAGCACAGCTGATCAACGCCAAGGTGCTGGACGACCGGGGGACCGGCGACGACTCCGGCATCATCGCCGGGGTCGACTGGGCCGTGGCCCAGGGCGCCGACATCATCAACATGAGCCTGGGCGGCCCCGACACCCCCGGGATCGACCCGATGGAAGCCCAGATCAACAAGCTCTCCGCCGAGAAGGGCGTCCTGTTCGCCGTCGCCGCGGGCAACAGCGGCCCGGGCCGGGGCACGGTCGACTCCCCGGGCAGTGCCGACGAAGCCCTGACCGTCGGCGCCGTCGACGACAACGACGCGATCGCCGACTTCTCCGCAGTGGGCCCCCGCACCGGCGACCACGCCGTCAAGCCCGACATCACCGCACCGGGCGTGGAGATCACGGCAGCCGCCGCGGAGGGCACCGGGGGACAGGACCCGCTCGGATACGTCAGCAAGAGCGGTACGTCGATGGCCACCCCGCACGTCGCGGGCGCCGCCGCCGTCCTCAAGCAGAAGAACCCCACCTGGACGGGCGCACGGATCAAGGCCGCCCTGACGGGATCCGCCAAGGACGGCGCCCACACGGTCTTCCAGCAGGGCGCGGGCCGCCTCGCGGTCGACCAGGCGATCGACCAGAGCGTCGTCTCCGAACCGGCCTCGATCAGCCTGGGCACCCAGCAGTGGCCCCACACCGACGACACACCCGTCACCCGGCAGGTGACCTACCGCAACAACGGCACCACCGCGCTCACGCTGGACCTGTCGCTGACCCCGCCCACCGGCGGCGACGCACAGCCCGCCCCGGCAGGGTTCTTCACCCTCGGAGCGCAGCGGATCACGGTCCCCGCGGGCGGTACCGCCGCCGTCGGCCTGACCGCCGACACCCGGCTCGGCGCCGCCGACGGCTCGTACTCCACCACGGTCCTCGCGTCCGGAGCCGGCAAGAGCGTACGCACCGCGGCAGCGGTGGAACGCGAGGCCGAGTCGTACGACGTCACCTTCAAGACCCTCGGACGCGACGGCGCGCCCAGCACCTCCTGGCAGGCCGACCTGAAGGGCTACGAAGGCCTCGCCGCGGGCTGGCGGACCTTCCCCGACCTGTCCTCGGGCTCCGCCACGGTCCGGCTGCCCCGCGGCACCTACAACCTGTCGGCCGACATGCTCGTGGACCCCGCCGCCCCGGGTAAGGGTGCCGACCTCCTCAACCACCCGCAGTTCTCGGTGACCGGCCCCACCACCGTCACCCTCGACGCCCGGACCACCCGGCCGGTGACGGTCAAGGTGCCGGACGGCAAGGCCCGCTCGACGCGCGCCGGGATGATGTACACCCTGAGCACGCCCGAGACGTTCCTCATCGAGGGAGTCGAGCTCACCGCCTTCGACAACCTGCGCACCGGGTACCTCGGCCCCCGGATGGCCGACGGCGCCCTCACCCAGCAGTGGTCCGCCCACTGGGAGCACGGCGCCACCGAGTACAACGTCCTCACGGGCGGCCCGGTCCGGGAACTGGCCACCGGCTACGGCAAGACGTACCGGACCAAGGACATGGCCCTGGTGAAGGCGAGGACCGGCTCGTCCGTACCCGGCCTCGAAGGCGGCCTCGCGGCGCACGGCATCCTGGACAACGGGGGCGGCGTCGAGGCGCCGTACTCCGTGCGGCCGGCGCCGGGGACGCGGAACGTGTACCTGTCCACGGGGGACGGGGCCGCCTGGAACATCGCCGCGGGCATCCTGGGCGCGGCGGACCCGGCGGGCTTCCGGAGCTTCGACTCGGTCTACCAGCTCGGCGAGCCGCGGCGCTTCGCGGCCGGGAAGACCTACACCGAGGACTTCAACACCGGCGTACAGGGACCGCTGCTGAACGCGAACGACGGGATCGTGCGCGACGGCGACGACATCTACGGGTCGCTGATGCTGGCCGCTGACGGGGCGGGCCATTCCGGCTTCGTCCGGTACGCGGGCGCGAGCACCACCATCCACCGCGACGGCGTGCCGTACGCGAAGAAGGACGCCGCCATCGACCAGGCGTCCTTCACCCTGCCCCCGGAGTCCGCCGCGTACACGGTGGAGACCACGATCGACCGGAACCCGGCGTACAACCGCGCCGGGACCCGCATCGACGCCTCGTGGACCTTCACCTCGGCCCGTACCGACATCCCGACGAAGCTTCCGGTCTCCACGGTCCGCTTCCTGCCGCGCCTGGCGCCGGACGCCACCGTCCCGGCGGGCGCGAAGCAGACCTTCCCCGTCCTGGTGCAGGGCGCGGCGGCGGGCGCCAACCTGAAGACCCTCCAGGTCCTGGTGTCGTACGACGGCAAGAACTGGACGCCCGCCCCGGTCGACGCGGACAAGATCACGGTACGCACTCCCGAGAAGGGCAAGGCGATCTCACTGAAGGCCGTCGTCACCGACAAGGACGACAACCGGTCGACGGTCACGATCCACAACGCCTACTTCGGCAGGTGAGCCACCCCGGGGCCGGAACCCGCGCGCACGCCGTGACCGGCTGACACCCGGCCCGGCACGGCCCGGCCCGTGCGGCCCGGGAGGGCGGCGGCCCGCCGGAACTCCGGTTCCGGCGGGCCGTTCCGCCGCCGCGGAGCTCCGCGAGGGCATTGCCGCCCACCGGCCGAACGGGTGGGGGGCCGCATGACCCCCACGGCCGAGGGCAGGCGACAACGGTATGAACCAGCAGAAGCCGACCGCGCCACCGGCTCCAGCCGTTGCAACGACGGCTGCCGGCCGACCGTGACCACGCCGTCCGCCGCCCGCCGCACCGTCGCCGACCTCCTGGACCGCGCGGGCATCAGCCTCGACAGCGTCACCGCGGCCGACGCCCTGCTGGTCGCGACGGAACTCGTCACGAACGCGATACGCCACGGCGGCGGCATCACCCGCTTCCACACCGCCGTCACGGACGACGCCCTGCACCTGTCCGTCAGCGACGCGAACCCCCGCGCACCCTTCCCCCGCCCCACCGCCCCGGGCCGCCCGGGAGGGTACGGATGGCCGCTCGTCCAGCGCCTCACCGAACGCATCGACGTCCGCGCCCGCCCCGGCGGCAAGACCATCCACGCCGTCCTGCGCCTGCTCTGAGCAGGAAAGGGAAACCACGGACCGGAGGAACCACGGACCGGAGGAACCACGGACCGGAGGAACCCCGGACCAGCGAACGGCACGGTCAGGCGGCGCGGATGCCGTCACGGCGACGGCGGCTACCGGGACCGCCGGTGACCGGCCCGGCGACGGCGGCCCCGCCGGGGTCGCACACGGCCGGCCCCGCAGGCCTGCGGGGCCCCGGACCGGTGCGGACGGCCCGGGTGCCGCATCGGCCGGGGGCGCGCAGAGTGGGGCTTGAGGACGCACGGCCACCGCCGCGACGCCGGACACGGCACGGGGCCCGGGCCGTGCCGCGGTGCAAGCGCTCAGGCGCGGACCAGTGAGGATGCCGATGGCCCAGCCGGCCCAGTCTCCCGAACCCCCTGCGGACCACGTCATCGTCCTGTTCGGCGCCACGGGCGACCTCGCCCGGCGCAAGCTGCTGCCCGGCCTGTTCCACCTGGCGCGAGCCGGGCTGATGCCGCGGCGCTACCGCATCGTGGGCACGGCGCCGGCGGCGCAGGCCCTCACCGATCAGGAGTTCCGGGCCCACGCACAGCAGGCCGTGGCGGAATTCGGGCGTTCGCGGCCCGAGGGGCCGGCCTGGGAGGCGTTCGCGGCCGCCCTGTCCTTCGGCGCGGCCGGCACAGGAGCCGCCGACCCCCTGATCCGGGCGGTGCGCGAGGCCGAATCCGCCCTCGGGGGCGAACCGCGCCGGCTCTTCCACCTCGCCGTGCCTCCGGTCGCGTTCACCTCGATGATCGACCTGCTCGGCGCGACGGGGCTCGCCGAGGGCGGCCGGGTCATCGTGGAGAAGCCGTTCGGCACCGACCTCGCGTCCGCCCGCGCGCTCAACGCCGCCATCCACGCCGTCTTCGACGAGTCACGGGTGTTCCGCATCGACCACTTCCTCGGCAAGGAGGCCGTCGACAACGTCCTGGCGCTCCGCTTCGCCAACGGCCTCTTCGAGCCGCTGTGGAACCGCGAGCACATCAGCCACGTACAGATCGACGTGCCCGAGCACATCGACATCCAGGGCCGGGCCGGCTTCTTCGAGGGCACCGGAACCTTCCGCGACATGGTGGTCACCCACCTGTTCCAGCTGCTCGGGTTCCTCGCCATGGAACCGCCGGTCGCCCTGGAGGCGGACGCGCTCCGCGACGAGCAGGTCAAGGTCTTCCACAGCATGCGCGCCCTGGACCCCGCGCACGTCGTCCGCGGCCAGTACACCGGCTACCGCGACGAGCAGGGCGTGGATCCGGCGTCGGACACCGAGACGTTCACGGCGCTGCGCGTCGAGATCGACAACTGGCGCTGGGCGGGCGTGCCCTTCCACCTGCGTACGGGAAAGGCCCTGGCCGAGGGCCGCCACGTGGTCACGCTCGGCCTGCGCGAGCCGGTCCTGCGGATGTTCCCGCTGGACGCGCGGGCCGCCGCGGACGGCCGGAGCAACGAACTCGTCATCGACTTCGACGATCCGGGCTCCATCACCGCCCGGTTCCTGGTCAAGGAGCCGGGCCCGTCGATGCAGCTCGCCGACGCCGCCATGGTCTTCACCTACCGCACCTCGTTCGCCGCACAGAACTTCCTGGAGGGGTACGAGCACCTCCTCCTGGAGGCCATGCACGGCAACCAGTCCCTGTTCACGCGGTCCGACGGCGTCGAACGGCTCTGGGAGGTGGCCGCCCCGCTGCTCGACGCGCCGCCGGCGGTGCAACCGTACGCGCCCGGGAGCTGGGGGCCGGACGGCATCGACGCCCTCGTCACCCCCTACCGCTGGCACCTGCCCGACTGACCTCAGGCCGGCAGAGAGGATCAGTGCTCGCAGAGGGAGAATTCTCGTTCGTAGAGCTGCTCGTTGTGTTCGTCGACGAAGAACTTGCGTTCCTGCATGAGCTGTTCGCGGTAGTTCTCGGCCTGTTGGAGCGTCATGGTCGAGGTGGCGGACCACGGTTGCTGCGGTGGCACGTCGGATGTCGAGACGATCGTCTCCGACGGGTCGACCAGGAAGAACGCGAGAATCTTGCGATGCCCCGGGCGGGTGGGGTCTTCGAGGCGGAACGGGCCGACGCGGTGTTGCAGGACGTTCGGGAACGCCAGGCAGCGGCCCGCCGGGGTCGACGCCGATCCCAGCACCTGGTTCAGCGCGTCCTCGTCCTCCAGGCCGTAGACCTCGCGCAGGCCGCTGTCGTCGTTCTGTTCGTAGTCCGGGTCGTCGAGTGCCGCCCGGAAACTCAGCCGGCTTGCGGTGATGTTCTCGCTGTCCCAGTAGTAGATGCCGGTCGAGACGATCCGCTCGTTCATCATCCCCTCGACGTGCCAGGAACCACCGGGGTACTCGGGCTTGTCCGGGGTGAGGTGAATGACGGCGAGCTTGACGATGACCTGGAGACGGCGGCCGCGCAGGTCGACCCGGGCGGATTCGCCGGGCGGCTCGGGCGGGGTGAAGGCCGGGGCGTCCGGGACGGCCGGACGGCGGTTCCCCCACCAGTCGTCCAGGGCCTCTTCCCAGGCGCGGCGGGCCTCCGCGTAGGCCCCGTCATCGCTGTAGGAGGCTTGGTTCGGCCGCTCCGGCTTCGATTCGTACCACCCGTAGGGATCGGCTTCGATCCGCGGGGGCCGCGGATGGCGCAGAGAGGTGAGCACGTTCTCCAGCAGCGGAAGCATGCGCGCGAACAAGTCCGGCAGGACGGAGTCCAGTTCGCGGTGCATCCCGGGGTGGACGTTGTTGACGTACGAACGGAAGGTGACATCGCCGTCCTCACTGACGTCGACGTCCGTGGGCAGCCACTGGAACTTCTCCGAGAATTCGTATGCCGAGTAGCGGTCCGTCGGGTTGTGCCAAGCCCGCTCGGGTGCGCCGCTCACCTCCCGTACCAGGCAGAACAGTGAGGGGTGAACCAGATCCAGTACCTGACCGTCGGATCCGGGATGCCAGTCCTGTTCTGCTGCGGGGACCTCTTCCAGAACCCGGACCGCTTCGCGCAGCCGGGACCGGAGCGTGTCGTCGACCAGCGTGTCCGACTGCCACACGCCGTCGACGGCCGACACCTCGACGCCGGTCCGCCCGTCCCGCAGCGCGGCGTAATAGCCGAGTTCGGCCAGCACGTAGCGGACCTGTGCTTCGGTGAGGCCCTGGGCGACCGCTTCCCGCGTCCACCTGCCGACGACGTCGGCATCGTTCATCTTGTCGAACCATCCCGGCTTCGCCCGGATGTGCGAACTGCACTGCATCATCTGGAGTTCCCGCAGTGTTCGGGGCGTCGCGAACGATATGGAACGGGAAGCGTGAAAGGGCAGCGGGAAAGCGGACAGGGCAGACAATTCTCTTGGTCCTCCGAGTCGGTGTGCGGTGGCGGGAAGGATACGTCAGCGCACCGACACCGCAGCCCTGGTCCCTGTCGTGGCCGGGGTCAGCGCCGACCGGCCGCGCGGGGCCGGTGGATCTCGGTGCGCCCCCTGTCGATGAGCTCTCGTCCCGCTGTCCGCAGCCGGGTGTCCATCAGCGCTTTGCCGTCTGCTTCCTGCTTCATGCCGCGGAGCACTTTGACCCCGCCGCTGATCTTGCCCATCGGATCCTCCCTCGGAACGGTGGAAGACGGCGTCGCCGCCCATCCCGCCCGCTGCGTCCACCGCGGGCGAACGGTGCATAGACGTTATTACCGTCACATGCCCGAAAAAACGCACATAGAGCAGCTGATGTGTTCGGGAGCACGCCGGGGGAGTGCTGGGACCCGGGCCTTGCGGGGTAGGCCGTGTGAAGGGCGTGGCGGGGCGTCGGGCCCGGGCGGGCGCCGTGCAGACGACCATGGAGCGGTACGGGCCCCGTCGGGAGTCCCGACCGAAAACGGAGGAGTGAACGGATGCGACACGAACGAGCCGGGCAGCCGGCGCGGGCGCAGGACCTCATCGACGTGTCCCGCCTGGTGACCGCGTACTACGCCCTGCACCCCGACCCCGCCGATCCGGCCCAACGCGTCAGTTTCGGCACCTCGGGGCACCGGGGTTCGTCCCTCGACACGGCCTTCAACGAGGACCACATCGCCGCGACGAGCCAGGCCATCTGCGAATACCGGGCCCGACAGGGAGTGGACGGACCGCTGTTCCTCGGCGCCGACACCCACGCCCTGTCCGAACCCGCCCGCGTCACCGCCATCGAGGTGTTCGCCGCCAACGGCGTGAGCGTCCTCATCGACACCACCGACGGCTACACCCCCACCCCCGCCGTCTCCCACGCCATCCTGGCCCACAACCGCGGCCGCACCGGAGCCCTCGCCGACGGGGTGGTCGTCACGCCCTCCCACAACCCGCCCCGCGACGGCGGCTTCAAGTACAACCCGCCCCACGGCGGGCCCGCCGGATCCGAGGCGACCGACTGGGTCCAGGAACGGGCCAACGAGATCATCACCGGCGGCTCGAAGGAGGTACGGAGAACCCCGTACGCACGCGCCCTCGCGGCCGCCACCACCGGCAGGTACGACTTCCTGGGCACCTACGTCCGCGACCTCCCCTCCGTACTCGACCTGGACGCCGTCCGCGCGGCGGGCGTGCGCATCGGCGCCGACCCGCTGGGCGGTGCCTCCGTCGCCTACTGGGGGCGCATCGCCGAGGAGCACCGCCTGGACCTGACCGTCACCAACCCGGAGACCGACCCCACCTGGCGGTTCATGACGCTGGACTGGGACGGGAAGATCCGGATGGACTGCTCCTCCCCGTACGCGATGGCCTCCCTGATCGAGGGAAGGGACCGCTTCGACCTCACGACCGGCAACGACGCCGACGCCGACCGGCACGGCATCGTCACGCCGGACGGCGGACTGATGAACCCCAACCACTACCTCGCCACCGCGATCGACTACCTCTACCGCCACCGCGAGGGCTGGCCGCAGGCCGCGGGCATCGGCAAGACGCTCGTGTCCTCGGGGATGATCGACCGGGTGGCCGCCGACCTCGGACGCCAACTCGTCGAAGTACCCGTCGGCTTCAAGTGGTTCGTGGACGGCCTGGCCGGCGGCACCCTCGGCTTCGGCGGCGAGGAGTCCGCCGGCGCATCCTTCCTGCGCCGCGACGGCTCGGTGTGGACCACCGACAAGGACGGCATCCTCCTCGCCCTGCTCGCCTCGGAGATCCTGGCGGTGACGGGACAGAGCCCCTCCGAGCGGTACACCGGGCTCACCGCCAGGTTCGGCGAACCCGCGTACGCACGCATCGACGCACCGGCCACCCGGGAGGAGAAGGCCGTGCTCGGCCGCCTTTCCCCGGACCAGGTCACCGCGGACACCCTGGCCGGCGACCCGGTCACCGGCGTACTGACGAACGCCCCCGGCAACGGCGCGGCCTTCGGCGGGATCAAGGTGAGCACCGACCGCGCCTGGTTCGCGGCCCGCCCCTCGGGCACCGAGGACGTGTACAAGATCTACGCGGAGTCGTTCGACGGCCCCGAGCACCTCGCCGAGGTCCAGGAAGCGGCACGGTCCGTGGTCTCGGCTGCGCTCTCCGCCTGACCCGCGGCACCCGCGCGGGCGCCGTACCCCGCCCTGCCCGGGCCCGGCGGCGGGGCGGGGCGCGAACACCTCGGGGAGGCGTGCCGAGGTCCACGGGCCGACCCCGGACGACACGGCCTCGACCCCTTACACCGCCCGATTTCCCTGTGCGGGCGTGGCGGTCAGGACCAGGACGGCCTGGTCGTCGTCGATGCCGTGGCCGCCGGTGAAGGCGCGAACGGCCCGGTTCAGCGTGTCGATGATGTGCTGCGGGGACGGCTGCCGCCGTACGCCGGCGACAGCCTCGGCGAGGCGGTCTTCGCCGAACTGGTCGCCGCTGCCGTCACGGGCTTCGGTGATGCCGTCCGTGTAGAGCAGGAGGCTCTCCTGCGGCCGCAGGAGAAGACGGCGCAGGGTGACGTCGGCGTCACGGGCGATGCCGAGCAGGGAGCCGGGAACGTCGACGGTGTGGACGCGGTGCCCGGCGTCGAGGTGGAGGGGCAGGGTGTGTCCGGCGCGCACCAGCTCGATGTCCAGGCCGTCGGGGGTGGGGGTGAGCTGGCCGTAGGTGAGGGTGACGAAGCCGGTGCCGTGGCTGCCGGGGCGGTTGATCAGGGCCCGGTTGACGGCGTGGACGACAGCCTCGGGCCCGGGCAGCAGGGGGGCGACGGCGCGGGCGGTGTGGCGGACCAGCGCGGTGGTGGTCGCGGCGCGGGCCCCGCGTCCGCAGACGTCGCCGAGGAGGAACGCCCAGCGGCCGTCATCGAGGGGGAAGACGTCGTAGAAGTCCCCGCCGACGTCCAGGCCCTCCCCGGCCGGGTGGTAGTGGGTGGCGACTTCGGCGCCGGGCACGGCGGGCAGGTCGGGCAGGAGGAGGCCGGCCTGCAGGTCGCGGGCGAGGGCGACGCGGTGGGTGTACTGGCGGGCGTTGCGCGCGGCCGAGGCGCCGCGCCGGGCGAGTTCCTCGGCCAGGGCGACATGGTGCCCGTCGAAGGTGTGCTCGCCGGTGGACAGCAGGGTGACGGTACCGAAGGCTTCACCCCGCTCCAGCAGGGGGACGCAGATGTAGCCGGTGACGCCCAGCTCGTGCCAGGGCCCGGGCCCGGTGGGCGTGCGGCGCGCGACCTCGCTCACCCCCGATGCCATGACGCGGGCCACCGCGTCGTCGGCCGCGTCGTAGACGGGGATGTGGGTGGCGAGGAGGTCCTGTTGGCGCCGGGTGGGGGCGGCCGTCGCGACGCGCCGCAGCCGGCCCCCGCCGACGATGTCGACCGCGCACAGGGGCGCCAGCCTCGGGACGCAGGACGCGGCCAGGTGCCTGAGGCTCTGGGTGGCGTCCAGCTCGGACCCCAGGGCGGTACTGACCTCCAGCAGGAAGGCCAGGTCATCGCGGGCGGCCTTCTCCCGGGCCTCCGCGGCCTGCCGGGCCTGCTCGGCCTGGTGGCGCTCGATGGCCAGGGCGGCCGTGTCGGCGAAGAGCCGGGCCAGGGCCAGGTCGGCTTCCCGCGGGACGCGCGGAACCCGGTGGTACATGGCGAAGGTGCCGAGCAGGGAACCGTCGCGGGCCAGGATCGGCGTGGACCAGCAGGCGGCGACCCCCGCCTTGACGGCCAGATCCCGGAAGTCGTCCCAGAACGCGTCGGTGGCGATATCGGTGACGATCACGCTCTCGCGCCGGTGGGCCGCCGTGCCGCAGGAGCCGACGCCCTCACCGGTGGCGATGCCGTCGATGGCCTCGTTGTAGAAGTCGGGGAGGCTGGGCGCGGCCCCGTGCCGCAGGTGGCGGCCGTCGGCGTCGGCCAGCAGCACCGACACCAGCAGCTCCTCGGGCGCGAGCTCCTCGATGACGAGCGCCATGCCCTCCAGGACCTCACCCATCGGGGCCTGGCGGGCGATCTGCTCCAGCAGCGCACGGTGCTCGGCCGTCAGCCGCCGGGCCTGCTTGACCTGGGTGGTCTCCACCCCGATGACCCGTACGCCCATGGTGTTGCCGCCGGCGTCCAGGCGGGGCTCGTAGGTGAAGTCGAAGAACGCCTCACGCGCCTGCTCGCCCTGGCCCAGCAGCATCCGGGTGTCCCGGCCGGTGTGGGCCTTCCCGGTGCGGTACACCCGGTCCAGCAGGGCGATGAAGCCCTGCCCGACGAGTTCGGGCATCAGCTGCCCCAGGGGCAGTCCGGTACGGATGCGCTCCGCACCCCCGATCGCGGCGAAGAACGCGGGGTTGGCCGCCTCCAGCATGTGCGCCGGCCCCGCCAGGGAGGCGAACACGGCGGTCGACTGCCCGAACAGGGCCCGTACGTCGTCCTCGGCCCAGCCCCCGCTCCGCACACGCGCTCCCGCCGCGGCCCCCGTCAGGCCGGCTGCCGGCTGCTCCGGAACCCGTGTCATGCGCTCTGCCCCTCGTGGTGCCGTGCCGGACGCTCGCCACCGTCGTCGGTGCCGGTGGAGCGGACCCCCTCCTGCAGGGCTTCGGATACCTTCGCGTGCACGGACAAAACCTGGTCCAGCCCCGTCAACCTGAACAGACGCGCCACCGATCCCGGCACGGAGGTCACTTTCAGCACCCGGCCCTGCGCCGACAGCCGCCGGTGCAGCTGCACCAGAGCGCCGATACCGGAGGAGTCGCAGAACGACAGCCCGGCGCAGTCGACGACCACCAGCCCCGCCCCGGCCCCCTTGACCAGCTCCGCCGCGGCAGCCTCGTGCAGTTGCACGATGCTGTCGTAATCGAGTTCCCCGCGCAGTCCCAGCACCACGCCCTGTGCGTACTGGTCGACATCCACTGCGAACACCCTGAGCGTCCTCCACGAAAAGCCCCTGCCGGCAACCCCCTCATGCTAAAGGCGCCCCTCCCGTACCCACCGCACCGGCCCTCACCCCCCACGCCCGGCCACCGCACCGCCTTCCGCGCCCGCCCCGGCCGCGTCGGCAGGGGCGAGCGGCATCCTGGCCGGCGCGGCCTACCTTCATGGTCATCGCCGTGTCCACGGCCTGGATACGCCCCTAGAAGGGCTCGGCGGCCCGCAGGAGGTCCTGCGGAAGGTAGGGGGACTCGACGCGGATCGCCCAGCCGCGGCGGCGGGCGTGGCAGGCCAGGGCCAGGACGTCGAGGTTGACGGAGACGTCCGGGCCGTCGGCGCGGTCGGCGACCTCGTAGTGGGCGCGATGGGCTTCGAGCGCATCGGCCAGGGCGAGGTTGAAGCTTTCCTCGTCACCCTCCACGAGCTGTGACAACAGCACGGCCGGCGGCATCGCGAAGCCCCAGTCCCTGGCCTTCCCGGCCTCCTGGAGCGCCCGCCGCGCGGCCGCTTCGGGCTCGGCGCCCTTCAGGTAGGCGTGGAGGGCTTCGCGGTACGCGGCGAAGGCCGAGCCGTCCGGGCGGGCGAAGACGGGGCCCGTGAGGACCAGCGGGGCGAGGTCCTCGCAGGCGCCGGTGATCAGGGCGAAGGCGGTGGCCCGCTGCCAGTTCCCGGCGCCGGCCTCCTCGCCCCGCTCGGCCGGGTAGCGCAGCGTGCGGCCGCCGATGGTCACCTCGACCTCGGTGCCCGGCTCCGCCAGCGCGATGCGGAACAGGGCCGCCCCCAGGCCGGAGGCCAGCCGGAGGGTGGCGAGCTGGGCGCCGGCGACGTCGCCGGGGTTCCCCGCCCGCCACTTGAAGAGGCGCTCCTGATCAGCCATGGCGCTGCCCAGACGCCAGACAGCAGGGGGCTTTCCGTCGGCGGGGGCGAACGCCTCTCGCAAGCGCTCCCCGTACGTGGCTTCGATGTGCGCGACCCCCTCCCGCTCGCAGGCCGGCCGTTCCACCACCAGCGGGCCCGCGGCGACCGCGTCGGGCCTCCGGCTCCGTCCGAACCCCGCGACCCGCGGGCCCCGGGTCTCGAAGTCCGTGACCAGGGCGTGCGGGAGGTAGCCGGTGCGCACGGCCGGTGCCCAGCCCAGCGTCCGGTACGCGAGCGCGGCGAGAGCGATGGGGACGAGCGGGAGCAGCGTGCTCGCGGAGGCCGCGGGGCCCTGCAGGGCGGCGTGCCCGGCCAGGAGGCCGGCGAGCCCGCCCTCGAAAGCCTCCCGGTCCTCGACGACCAGCGCGCGCAGCGCGTGGAGCGCCGCACTGTCCGGCCGGTCCAGGAGGGGCCGGCCGGTCTCCGCGGCGCGGGCGCGGACACGGTCCAGGGCCGCGTCGACGGCGGCGAGCTTGGCCCGCGCGCTCGGCGGGTACTCCTCGTCGTCGCCCGTGTCGTCCAGGACCACGGCCGTCAACCCGGTGGCGAGCTCGCCGGCGGGCGTGCCCTGGTCTGACCGCTCGGCCTGACTACCTGGTGGCGCGCAGGTTCCAGGTGGTCAGCTGGCCCTCGATCAGCCCGTAACTGCCCTCGTCGTAGCGGGTCGCGGTGACTTTCAGCAGGCCGATCGGGGACTTCTCGTTGACGAGGCACACGCTGTCGCCCTCCGCCACGACAACCGCGTCGCGCGACTGGCCGGCAAGGAGGTCCTTACACCCCTGCGGCGTGGGATCCCCGGTGTTCTCCCACAGGGCGACGGTCCCCTTGACCTCCATCGAACTGGACCCGCTGCGCCCGGCCGCGGGCCGGACGCCGAGGCTGGTGCCCTTGCTCGGCGGCACCTGGGAGAGGTCGATGCCCTCCAGCCCGAGCACCACCTTGCCCGACCACCGGACGGCCGCGGCCCCGCCGGCGCCTGTCGCAGGGCCCGGGGCCGGAGGGAGGCCGGCGGAGCTCTGCGCGGGCTGCTCGCCGACGGAGGACGAAGAAGGCGGCGGCACGGCCGCCGGCTGGGGCGACCCGTTGGAAAAGGCGGCGACGGCAGTCGCCACGCCGGCGATGGCACTCACCACGGCGGCCCCGGCCGCCCAGATCTTGGCCCGGGAGGGGCTCGCGGCTGCCGGCGGCACGTACGGCGGCGAAGCCGGCTGCTGCGGCGGATTCTCCATGCGACGTCCCCTCGGCATTCCCCGATCGGCCCATCGGACCGGCAATCCCCGTGACGATAGCAATTCCCCTTCGCCACCAGGAACATGGTCGTCTCGCAAGCCGGGACGTCGAAGCCGTCCCCAGCACATAGGAGGCCGAGCCCACGGTCTTCAGGCCCCCGGCTCCGGGAACCGGGCCGGGGGACGGTCCCGGCCGGGGTCGGGGGCAGTCCGGCCCATTGCGGGAACTGGGTGTCGATCAGGCGCCTACCAGCGGGTCACTTTCGCCAGAACAGGTGGTGCGCCACTCCGCTCGGGCTGGGAACGATGTCGAGGTGGAACCGGTCGAGCAGCTCATCGGGGGACTCCCAAAGCCGTACTCCGGACCCGAACGTCACCGGCGAGACCACCACGTGCAGGGTGTCGACGAGGTCTGCGTCGAGGAACTGCCGGATGGTGGTGGCCCCGCCGCCGAGTCGGACGTCCTTGCCCTGTGCCGCTTCCCGGGCCTGCTCGAGGACCGTGGCCGGGTCGCCGTCGACGAAGTGGAACGTGGTGTCGGAGAGCGTGAACGAAGGGCGCTGGTGGTGGGTCATGACGAACACCGGGGTGCGGAAAGGGGGCTCCTCACCCCACCAGCCCTGCCACTCATGGTCCTGCCAGGGCCCGCGCTGGGGCCCGAACTTGTTGCGGCCCATGATCTCGGCGCCGATGTTGCGCGCGTAGTCCCGCGTCAAATAGTCGTCCAGGCCCCGGCTCCCCCCGGGGTCGGTGCGCATGGGCCAGCTCGCCGTGGCCCCCGCCCAGGCGAACAGCCTCGCGGGCTCGACATGACCGAACGGCCTCTCGAGCGTCTGGTCATCACCGGCACCGATGCCGTCACTCGAGACGTTGAAGTTCTGGACTCTCAACAGCTGGGCCACGCGTTCCTCCTGTGACGGGGTGACAGCAGTGGTGGGACTCTCCGGGCGAGGCAGACTCATCGCTACCTCCGCGACCGGTCAGAAGATCAGCTGCCCAGCGTACCGATCTGTGAGGTTTGCGCCGTTCAGGCAGGCTCCGGAACCTCGAAGGAGCTGCCACGGACACCGGGCGGCCCACGCGGTGACGTCATTCCTCGCAGACATTCCGCGCCCAAGACGCCGCAGGACTGATGCGTTCTCGGTTCGCGAGATGAGCGGTTCACCCTGTTGCGGCGGTACTTGGCCGGTGTGCCCCTGGTGATTGCGGGGGCAACAGGCGCATCTCCGAACGAGCGGCCAGAGGGGAAAGGCGGTGGCACGTGCGTGCGACCCGGGTCTGACGCCGGTCGGTCCCGGGTCTGAGACGAACCCGTGATGAGTTACGGATCACGGCGGATGGCCCGGACGGGGACCGGCGCAAGGATGGGGCCGGCCCCGCCAACGGGGCCCTCAACCACGCGGAGAGCCCCATGACTTCAATGCCCCGCCCCAGGACGATGGTCCTCCCGGCCCTGCTCGCCGCCCTCGCCGTCGGCTTACCCCTGAGTGCTGCGCCCGTCGCCTCCGCCGAGCAGCGTGCGGACAAGACCGGGTACGCGAGCGTCACGGGGAGCGGGGGGTTCGTCCTCCCCTACTACCCGGACGACGACGTCCGCTCGTTCAGCTGGGCTTCTCCTGGAACGGCGTGAACCTGCTGCCGAGCGGCGACGCCGTTCCCGCGGAAGCCCAGGTCGGCACCTGCATGGCCCCCGCCGCGTACGCCCCGGTGACCAAGGGCGGCTACACGGTCAGGCATGCCGAACTGCTGCCCCTGCCGAAGAACTGACGGGCCGGCCGTCCCCCTCGGATCACCTGGCTGACCGGATGGGATGAAGACGGCCCCGGGCCGGCCGACCAGCTGCGCGGCGTCCTGGGCGATGACATTCCGGCCGAGCTGACGGGGGGCCTCCCGCACCTGGGCCGCATGACCTCGGGAGCCCGCCAGGCCGTCGCTGCGAACGTCGCACATACGAAGGCGCAGAGCCACCGGCCGGTGGGCGGACATGCTTCCTACGACGCCCCAGGCCCTGGTGCGTGCCGCGATCCTCTCCTGCCCGTCCTGCCCGGCAGCATCCAGCCGGCCTGGCCCGCGCCGAGCCCGTGTCATGCACGCCAGTCGACCCGGTGTCGCAGCACTGTTGGCCGGTGTCGGGACGTTGCCGGGCCCTGGTGCGCGGGTGGCGGCCGGGCAGGCTAGTTTGCTGGGATGAGTCTTCTAGATGATGTGGCCGAGCGTGACGGCTGGCGGTGCTGGGTGTGTGACGAGCCGGTCGACCCCGACGAGTCGGTGAACGACCCGCGGGGGCCCAGTGTCGACAGCCGGACCGCCGACCGGAAGGCCAAGGTCGCCGAGCGGCTCGCGCACCGCGGGTGCAATACCCGCAAGGGTGCGGTCAAGGCGGTCATCGCCTGGCCGGAGCGCCTGTACGTAGTCGAACCCGCGCCGCTGATCGCCGTTGCCGACAGGCTGGGGCGCAAGGGCGGCCGCGAGATGGTGGGCCGTTGTCCGACCAGGAAGGACGCCCAAGAGGCGGCGGATTGGCTGGTGGACCGGTTCTCCCGCCTGGTACCGGGGATGCCGGTGAGCGCCGACATCGAGGCGGGCGGCGGCCAGTTCCTCGTCATCCTGGCCACCGGCCGCCGCTGACCGGGGATCACCCACGCACCCTCGCGTCGAGATGATGGTGATCTGAGTATCCAGCGCTGTGGAAGGCACGCACCGGAGGGTGGCTGAACCTTGCTGGGAGCGGGGGGTCCGCAGGTACGACCGGAAGTGTGAAACCCTCACACATCGACTGTCCCTTTGCCCAGGTTCCGGAGCAGGAGCGCGACGGCCGCCGCACGATCCTCTTCACCCGTCTGACCGCGCCGGACAGCACGCGGGCATGCGTCGGGGCCGGGACCGCAGCTGCGGTCCCGGCCCCGTGTGCGCGGGGGTCAGTGCTTGAACGTGTCCTTGACCTTTTCCTTGGCCTCCCGGGCATCGCCCTTGGCCTGCTCGGCGTGCCCCTCGGCGGTCATCCGCTCGTTGCCCGTCAGGCGGCCAGCGGTCTCCTTGAGCTTGCCCTTGGCCTGCTCGCCCTTCGCCTCGGCCTTCTGCTCACCAGACACAGCTGATCACTCCCTGCTCGATAGGAAAAGTCTTACAAACCCGTATGACCCGTAACCCCCCGCCCAAACAGCCGGCCCATTCCGACTGCCGGCGAAGCCCCCCGGCCGGCCAGTGGAATTCGCTGCTCATGGCCGCGATCCCGCTGATCGTCTGCGGCTGCCCGGGATGCTGAGGTCAGACCTCGCCGCGCCAGGAGCCGGTTTCGGCGCCGCGGGTCTCGATGTACTCCTTGAAGCGCTTGAGGTCACCGGTGACCCGGCGCTTGACGAAGCCGAGCTTGTCGCCGACGTTCTCGGTGAATCCCTCGGGGTCGTAGTCGAGCTGGAGCATGACCTTGGTCTTGTTGTCGGCCAGGTGGTGGAAGGTGACGACGCCGGCCTGCTTGGCCTCGCCGCCGACCGTGGTCCAGGCGACGCGCTCGTCGGGGATCTGCTCGGTGATCTCGGCGTCGAACTCACGCTCCACGCCGGCGACCCTGGTCTCCCAGTGGGTCAGCGTGGCGTTGACCTGGGTGATCTTCTCCACGCCGTCCATGAACCGGGGGAACGTCTCGAACTGCGTCCACTGGTTGTAGGCGGTCCGGACGGGAACGTCGACCTCGATGGACTCTTCGACCTGCGACATGAAAAGCAGCTCCTTCTCTCACGGACGCGCCGACGTTCGTCGACACGCGGGCGTGGTCATGAATGCCCTTCGCTGCGCTACTGCCCACAGGGCGCCAGGCCATGACCCCCAAACGGCACGGGAATTAGTCCGCGAAAATTACATCCGGTCGTGTCCCGGCTCCCGAAGTGGGGCCGGACACAACTGCAAGGTGGAGCTGTGTGTCGGGCAGGGTGATCCCCGCACTTCGTTAAGGAGGACCCCGGAAAATGAGTCAGTGGCATTGACATGGGCAAAAGCTGCGCCAACGCCTTTCGGGAGCCCAGAGAAGGATGGCCGTTCAAAACGGTGATTCTGCCGGGTGGGCGACTCCGCGGATTCCGTCACGGTGGAGTACGAGGGAAACTTGACGCACGACGAGCTCCTGCCGGCCCTGCCCGCCGGTGAACCGCGCGTTACCCCGCACTACCTGCATTTCACGACCTGCATTTGAGGCGATTTCTCCCGGCTGGGAGCTTTCTCGTCCGTGGACGGGTTGTTCCCTCTCCACCGGGTAGGCGGCGAACGCGGCACCCGGCCCGTTCGGTACGCCGGGCAGATGCCATGCCCCCCGTGCAGTCGTGTGACAGCGGGGGCCCGCCTGAGCCCCGCGGCTCTGCGGTCATGACCGAGACGTTCCGCAGACCCTGAGGAGAGATCATGAGCGCAGCACACGACACCACCACCCCCGGCGCAGACGGAGACGGGCTGCCGGGCAGGCCCGGGCCGGTGCCGCCGCCCGTGGCCGAGCCGATGCAACCCGCAGAGCCCCTGCCGCCGAAGGCGGACCAGCAGGGACCGGAGACCGTGAGCCCCACCGGCCAGGCCACCGGAGCCGAGCAGACACGCAGGGCGCAGAGCGGCGCGTACCTCACCACCTCTCAGGGCGCACGGCTCCCCGACACCGACCACTCCCTGAAGGCGGGGGCCCGTGGACCGGTGCTGCTGCAGGACCATCACCTGCGCGAGAAGATCATGCACTTCGACCACGAGCGGATCCCGGAGCGGGTCGTCCACGCCCGCGGTGCCGCCGCGCACGGGGTCTTCCAGGGTTACGGAACGGCCGGCGAGGTGTCCAAGGCCGCGTTCCTGGCCAAGGACGTGGAAACGCCGGTGTTCGTACGGTTCTCCACCGTCCTCGGCTCGCGGGGCTCGGCGGACACCGTGCGCGACACCCGGGGATTCGCCACGAAGTTCTACACCGAAGAGGGCACCTTCGACCTGGTCGGGAACAACATCCCGGTGTTCTTCATCCAGGACGCGATCAAGTTCCCCGACGTCATCCACGCCGGCAAGCCGCACCCGGACCGGGAGATCCCGCAGGCGCAGAGCGCCCACGACACGTTCTGGGACTTCGTGTCCCTGCACACCGAGGCCACCCACCACACCCTCTGGAACATGTCCGACCGCGGCATCCCCCGGTCCTACCGGATGATGGAGGGCTTCGGCGTCCACACGTTCCGCCTCGTCAACGCGGCCGACGAGAGCGTACTGGTGAAGTTCCACTGGAAGCCGAAGCTGGGCGTGCACTCCCTGGTGTGGGAGGAGGCCCAGCTGATCAACGGCATGGACCCCGACTTCCACCGCCGGGACCTCGCCGACGCCATCGAGTCCGGCGCCTTCCCGCAGTGGGAGCTGGGCATCCAGGTCTTCCCCGACACCCCGGAGCAGACCTTCGAAGGCATCGACCTCCTCGACCCCACCAAGATCGTTCCGGAGGAGCTCGCCCCCGTACAGCCCATCGGGCTGATGACCCTGAACGCCAACACCAAGAACTACTTCGCGGAAACCGAGCAGGTCGCCTTCCACCCCGGCCACCTCGTCCCCGGCATCGACGTCACCGACGACCCCCTGCTCGCCGGCCGGCTCTTCTCCTACCTCGACACCCAGATCAGCCGGCTCGGAGGCCCCAACTTCGGCCAGATCCCCATCAACCGGCCGCACGCACCCGTCAACGACATGCTCCGCGACGGCATGCACCAGACCGCCGTGCACACCGGCGTGGCCCCGTACCGGCCCAACAGCCTCGACGGCGGCTGCCCCTTCCTCGCCGGCGCAGACATGGGCGCGTTCATCGAGACGCCCGTGAAGGTTCCCGCGGCGAGCAAGGTCCGTGAGGCGCCCGCCTCGTTCTCCGACCACTTCAGCCAGCCGCGCCAGTTCTGGCTCAGCATGACCCCGCCCGAGCGCGAGCACATCATCGCCGCCTACACCTTCGAGCTGAACAAGTGCTATGAGCAGGCCGTCAAGGAACGCACCCTGAAGGTCCTGGCGAACATCGACCCGCAGCTCTGCGAAGAAGTCGCCACCGGCCTCGGCCTGCCCGCACCCGCGGCCACCGTGCCGCTCGTCACTCCCGACCCCAGCCCCGCGCTCTCCCAGATGGGAGGCACCTGGCCCACGGACGGCCGCGTCATCGGCATCATCGCCGACGCCGCCGCCGACCTGGACGGCGTACGGACCGCGCGGCAGGCCGTCCTGGACGCCGGAATGGTCCCCCTCGTCATCGCCCCGACCGGCGGGACCCTCGGCCTCGACGGCGACCCGGTCACGGTGCAGCGGACCTTCGCCACCGCACGATCCGTCGAGTTCGACGCCCTCCTGCTCGCCGGCGCACCCCAGGCCGGCGCAGACGCCTACGGCGCCCGGGACGCCAAGGCCGGCACGGCCCAGCCCCCCTCGGCCCCCGACCCGCGCGTCCTGCTCCTGCTCACCGAGGCGTTCCGCCACGGCAAGGCCCTCGGCGGCTGGAACGGCGCGGAGCAACTCCTCGAAACCACCGGCATCACCGCCGACGAACCGGGCGTCGCCCTCGGCGACGGCAGCGCGGCAGCGGTACAGGCGATCACCGCAGCCCTGGGCGGGCACCGCGCCTGGGACAGGTTCCCGCCCGCCCTCTGACAGGCACACCGCACCACCTCGACCGCGCCCCACCCGCCGCAGCCGCCCCTCACGGCCGCGCCAGGGTCGGGCGCGGTCGTCGTGTCAGGGCCCGGACGGCCTTCCCCACCGTCACGACCGACTCACCGCGCGAGCGGCCAAGGCCCCGATCGCGAGAAGCCCGTGCACCCGCCGGCACCGGGGGACGGCCCCCCTTCGACGCGGGCGAGGGGACGAGCCGTGCCCCGACGCCGCCGGAGAACACCGACGACGTCCGGCGGAGGCCCCTGCCCGCGGCCCCCGCCGCCGTTCGCCCCGCATCCGATGCACCCATCAGGTGGACGGGCGCCGTCTGCTGTCTGAGCTCCTCCGCCCGCGGGGGACAAATGCCTCGCACGGTCCAGGGTCGCGGGAGAGCGCATCCGTGCGCCGGGTGAACGCGGAACAGGTGGCAAGCACCACTTCACGACACGGAGGACTCTATGCACGCGAAGTCGGTCGCCCGCCACCTCATCACCACCCCCCACCGGCAGACCGCACACGCCTCCCGGCCCACCGCCGCTGCCGTCGACGCCGACGTCACCCACGCCGTCACGGGCGAACTGGCGCGCCTGTGCGCCGAGTCCGTCGCGTACAGCCGGTCGCTCGACCCCGTCTTCGCCACCGACGTCGCGGAGCGGCTGACCGCCTTCACCCTCGGCGGCGGCTCGCGCATCCGACCCCGCTTCCTGTGGTGGGCCATGCGCGCCTGCGGCGGTACCGACGCCCACGTCGCCGGAGCGCTGCGCCTGGCTGCCGCCATCGAACTCATCCAGAGCTGCGCCCTGGTCCACGACGACGTCATGGACCAGTCGGCAGTACGCCGCGGCAGGCCCTCCTTCCACGCGCAGATCGGACTCCAGTTCCCGGCGAACACCTTCCCGGAGGACGCGGGCCCGGCACCGTTCGCCCAGTCCGTCGCGGTCCTCGCCGGAGACCTCGCGCTGTGCTGGGCGGACGACCTCGTCGCCGGAGCCGACCTCGACCCGCCCGTACGAACCGACATCCTGCAGATCTGGCGGGCCATGCGGACGGAGATGGTCGCCGGGCAGTACCTCGACCTCCACGGCCAGGCGACCTCCTCCCGCTCGGCCACCCGCGCCATCCGCACCGTCTGCCTCAAGACGGCCCGCTACACCGTCGAACAGCCCCTGGCCCTGGGCGCCGCACTGACGGGAACCGACGACGCCACCCGACGCTCCCTGGCCGCCGCCGGCCGGTGCGCCGGAATCGCCTTCCAGCTCCGCGACGACCTCCTGGGCGTGTTCGGCGACCCCGCGGTCACCGGCAAGCCCTCGGGCGACGACATCCGCTCCGGCAAGGCGACGTACCTGCTCGCCCTCGCCCACGCGCGCGCCCGCGCCACCGGCAACACCGACGTCGTCGACCTCCTCCAGGCCTGCCGGGGGAGCGGCCCCCTCTCCGGCCCGGCCCTGGCCTCGGTCCGTACGGCCCTTCACTCCACCGGGGCACCCGCCCACGTCGAACGGCGCATCGACCGCCTGGTGCGCGCCTGCGAACGCCACCTGACCGCTGCCCGCCTGCACGGCCCCGCCGCCCGGCACCTGACCGAACTGCTCAGACAAATCGCCTCGCCCCCGCCGCACAACGCCGCCGCCACCGGACCCGCCGCCCACCGCGGAGGCACCCGATGAAGACGATCACCGGCCGCACCGACCACGTGGTCGTCGTCGGCGCGGGCCTCGCCGGTCTCTCCGCCGCCCTCCACCTCCTCGGCGCCGGCCGCCGGGTCACCGTCGTCGAACGCGACCGCCTCCCCGGAGGCCGGGCCGGCCTCATCGAACGCGACGGCTACCGCTTCGACACCGGCCCCACCGTCCTGACCATGCCCCACCTGCTGGAGGAGGCCTTCGCCGCGGTCGGCCAGAGCATGTCCGACCGGCTGACCCTGCACCCCCTCCACCCCGCCTACCACGCCCGCTTCGCGGACGGCAGCAGCCTCGACGTCCACACCGACGCCCACGCCATGGAAGCGGAGATCGAACGCTTCGCCGGAGGCCGCGAAGCCGCCGGCTACCGCCGCCTGCGCCACTGGCTGCACGACCTGTACCAGGCGCAGATGGGCCGCTTCATCGACACCAACTTCGACTCGCCCCTCTCCCTCCTGCACCCCGACCTGGCCCGCCTCGCCGCCCTGGGCGGATTCGGCCGTCTCCAGCCCGCCATCGGCCGGTTCATCACCGACGAGCGGCTGCAGCGCGTCTTCTCCTTCCAGGCCCTGTACGCCGGCGTCCCGCCGGCCCGCGCGCTCGCCGCCTACGCCGTCATCGCCTACATGGACACCATCGCCGGCGTGTACTTCCCCGAGGGCGGCATGCACGCCGTCCCCACCGCTCTGGCCGCCGCCGCCACCGAGGCGGGCGCCACCCTCCACCACGGCCAGAACGTCACCCGCCTGGAGCGCACCGGCGACCGCATCACCGCCGTCGTAACCGACCGGCAGCGCATCCCCTGCGACGCGGTCGTCCTGACCCCGGACCTGCCCGTCTCCTACCGCCTGCTCGGCGCCCGCCCCCGCCGCCCGCTCGCCCTGCGCCACTCTCCGTCGGCCGTCGTCCTGCACGCCGGAACCGACCGGACCTGGCCGGACCTGGCCCACCACACCATCTCCTTCGGCGCCGCATGGAAGCAGACCTTCCACGAACTCACCCGCAGCGGCCGCCTGATGAGCGACCCCTCCCTCCTCATCACCCGGCCCACCGCCACCGATCCCGGCCTCGCCCCGCCCGGCAGGCACACCCACTACGTCCTCGCGCCCTGCCCCAACACCGCCGTCGGCCCCCCGGCCGCCTCCTGGAAAGACCTCGGCCCCCGCTACCGGGACAGCCTGCTGCGCGAGCTGGAGGCCCGGGGCCTGACCGGCTTCGCCGACGCCATCGACACCGAGGTCCTGGTCACCCCCGCCGACTGGACCTCCCAGGGCCACGCCGCCGGCACCCCCTTCTCCGTCGCCCACACCTTCCCCCAGACCGGCCCCTTCCGCCCCCGCAACCTCGTACGCGGCACCGCCAACGCCGTACTCGCCGGCTGCGGCACCACCCCGGGCGTCGGCGTCCCCACCGTCCTGATCTCCGGCCGCCTCGCCGCCGCCCGCATCACCGGCCTGCCCGCCCGCCCCCGCACCACGGCGCCACTCCCCGCAGCGACGAAAGGCAGCCCCGCATGACGCGACGCGAACTCGACGCCGCCGCCATCACCGACCCCGCCCTGCGCGCGGCCTTCGACCGCTGCCGCCGCCTCAACGCCCGGCACGGCAAGACGTACTTCCTCGCCACCCGGCTGCTGCCCGCCTCCCGCCGCCCCGCCGTACACGCCCTCTACGCCTTCGCCCGGCTCGCCGACGACATCGTCGACGACCTGGCCGCCCCCACCGGGCCCGGCGACCGCGCCGGACGGCTCCACACCCTCTCGCGCGACCTCCACACGGCGATCACCGGCGGCACCGGCCACCACCCCGTCGTCACCGCCGTCGCCCACACCGCGCACCGCTACCGCATCCCCCACAGCCACTTCGACGACTTCCTCGCCTCCATGCGCAGCGACCTCACCGTCACCGACTACGACACGCTGGACGCGCTGCGCGGCTACATGCACGGCTCCGCCGCCGTCATCGGCCTCCAGATGCTCCCCGTACTGGGCCACACCGCCCCCCGCGACGAAGCCGCCCCGCACGCCGCCGCCCTCGGCGAGGCGTTCCAGCTCACCAACTTCATCCGCGACGTCGGCGAAGACCTCGACCGCGACCGCGTCTACCTCCCCGCCGACCTCCTCGCCGCCGACGGCGTCGACCGCGACCTGCTGTTCTGGAGCAGACGCACCGGCCGCCGCGACCCCCGCATCACCCACGCCCTGCGCTCCGCAGCCGCCCTGGCCCGGCGCTTCTACGCAAGGGCACAACCCGGCCTGAACATGCTCGAACCCCACTCCCGGCCCTGCGTCCGCACCGCCTTCGTCCTCTACGGCGAAATCCTCGACGCCGTCGCCCGCGACGGGTACGCCAGCGTCCACCACCGCTCCGCGGTCCCCCTCACCCGCAGGGCGGCCGTCGCCGCCGCCGGACTGGCCCGGATCGCCGCCGGCCGCCTGACCGCCCCCGCCGCCCCCGCCGCCAAGGAGCCGGCCCGATGAGCCCCCGCGCCCCCCGCCGCCGCATCCCGGTCGGCCTGCGCCGCGAACCCGTGGCCTGGCACCGGCAGGAACCGACCTGGCGCAGCGCCTCGCCCCGGCTCATCGACGCCGCCCTCAAACGGGCCCAGGCCCGGCCCACGGGCAACTGGTACGTCCTGGGCCCCAGCAGCTCCGTCCGTACGGACACCGGGTACGGCGTCACCGTCGAAGGCACCGAGACCGTCGCCTGGCGGGACGCCGAGGGGGCGCTCGTCGCCGGACCGGGCGCCTGCCCGCACCTGGGCGCCGCGCTGGCCCAGGCCCCGGTCCGCTGCGGCACCCTGGTGTGCCCCTGGCACGGACTCGCCCTCACCGGCGCCCCTTTCGCCGGATGGAACCCCTACCCCGCCCACGACGACGGCGTCCTGGCCTGGGTACGGCTCGACGACCACGGCCGCGAGGAACCCCTCGAAGCGCCCCCCGTGCCGGCCCGGCCACCCGCCGCCCGCTCCCTGGCCGCCGTCTACACCGGGACCGGCGCCTGCGAGCCGGAGGACATCGTCGCCAACCGCCTCGACCCCTGGCACGGGGCGTGGTTCCACCCCTACTCCTTCGCCGACCTCACCGTCCTCGACGACGGCGCCGACACCGACGTCCTGACCGTGCGCGTCTCCTTCAAGGTGGCCCGCCGCATCGTCGTGCCCGTGACGGCCGAGTTCACCGCCCCCGGCCCCCGCACCGTCGTCATGCACATCACCGAGGGCGAAGGCCGGGGCTCCGTCGTGGAAACCCACGCCACCCCGCTCGGGCCCGGCCGCGACGGCCGCCCCCGCACCCGGGTCACCGAAGCCGTCATCGCCACCTCCCACCGACCCGGCTTCACCCTCGCCCGCACCGCCGCCCCCCTCCTGCGGCCCCTCATGCGCCGCACCGCCGGCCGGCTGTGGCGCGACGACCTCGCGTACGCCGAGCGCCGCTGGCAACTGCGCAGCACAGGACACTTCCCCGGCTGAACCGACCCCGCGCCAAGGGGACCGGCCCGTCCGGACCGGGCCGGCCCGCTACGGCACGCGCGGTGTCCGCTGCCCCAGCCCCGCCAACAGCCGGCCCGCCGCTGACCGCCCCCGGTCCGGCACCGTCCACAGCGTCTCGCCCCGCACACCCCACCGCTCCAGCAGCGCATTGGCCGCCAGGAACCCGCTCGTCGCCGCCCGCTCCATCAGCGCCACCGGCAGACCCGTACGCACCAGGTCCCCGGCCACCACCACCCGCGCATCGCCCGTCCGCACACCCGGCCGCTCCCGGTAGCCGTCCACCGTGAACAGCGGACAGTCCTCACGCCACTCGTGCCGCACATCCACGATCCCGGCGTCCGCCGTCTCCGGATACACCTCGCGCAACCGGCCCACCAGCCGCTCCTCCACATCCCGGCGCCGCTCCGCCGGATCGACCGCGTACGCGTGCAGCTCCACCACCGAACCGCCGCTCCGCAGCGCCCACCGGTGCGCCTCGCCCTCCCACCGGTCCAGGACGCTCACGTTGTCGAGGTCGCCGAAGCCGCTGGTGCCCAGGAACCCGTGCCGGCCGCCCGCCACCGGCCGCGACAGCCACAGCCGCGACACCAGGAACGGCGGCGCCGTCCGCAGCCCCGCGACCGATGCCCGCCACGCCGGACCCACCAGCCGTGGCGACGCCCCGGCCACCGCCCGCAGCCCCCCGGTGTCCAGCGCCAGGACCACCCCGTCGAACTGCTCCACGGCTGCCCCCGCGGCGACCTCCACCCGCTCCTCGCCGACGGGGCGCACCTCGTGGACCGGCGTGCCCGTACGCAACTCCACCCCGAGCCCGCCCAGATAGCGGGCCAGCGGATCCCACAGGGCCTGCGGGAACGGCTCGCGCGGCACGTCGAACAGCAGCCCCTCGCTGGAGCCGAGGAAGTAGATGTGGAACATCAGCACCAGCTCGGCCGCCGACAGCGTCGCCGGATCCGCGAAGAAGCTCCGCGAGAACACCTCGAACGCCAAATGGTGCGCCGCCTCCGGGAACCGGATCGAGGCCAGGAACTCGTCGGCGCTCACCGCGTCCAGCGCCTCGTACACCCCCGGGACACCGACATCCAGAAGGGGCAGGGCCGCGCGCGGATTCATCCGCCCCAGATCACGCCAGCCGAACGACGGGCTCTGCGCGACGAAACCGAGCGCGCTCAGCGGCGGCGTACGCGGCACCCGCGCGAAGCTGTCCTGCCCGCCGTCGCGGTGGCGCAGCGGATAGTCCGCCAGCCCCGTCAGCCCGTGAAGCCCCGGATCGGTCCGGCGCAGCAGCGCCCGCAGGTTGTAGTACTGCCGGAAGAACGCGTGGAACCCGCGGCTCATCGTCGCCTCCGAGCCGTCCGCCAGCCTCGTCCCCCACCCCGCCAGCCGGCCGCCGAGCTGCGCGTCCCGCTCGAAGAGGACGACGCGCACACCGCGCTCGGCGAGCACCGTGGCCGCAGACAGGCCCGCGATGCCCCCGCCGACCACGGCCACCCGCGGCCCGTCCCGCTCGACCCGCGGCCGCCCGCCGCGGGGATCGACGCGCCGGGCCCGCCGGTCCCGGCCCGGGTAGGCCCCGCTCACGCGGCGACCCGCCCGACGAAGGTGTGGGTGATCCCCGTCTGCCAGCCCGGCAGCGGCAGCACCCGAACGTCCGTGAACCCGGCCGCCCGCATCCGCGCGGCGAACTCCGGCGCGGTGTCGAAGCCGACCACGCTGCGCCACAGGTGCTCGTACAGTCCCGCGTCGCCGCCCGCCCGGCCCAGCGGCATGATCACCGTCCGGCACACGGCCGTCCACAGCGCCCGGTGCACCGGCTCCCCGCTGAGCGCGTACTCGTGCACGGCGATCCGCGCGCCCGGCGCCATCACGGCCCGCACGCGGGCCAGCGTCAGGCCGGGATCGGGCACGTTGCGGAAGAGGTACGCGGCGAAGACGGCGTCGAACGGCCCGTGGACGCCCGCCTCGCCGAGCCGGTCGGCCGACGCCCGTACGAAGTCGACGCCGGCGGGCCAGTTCTTGCCCGCGGCCCGTTCCAGCATGCCCGCGGAGGCGTCCACCCCGGTGACGCGGGCCGCGCCCGCGGCCGACAACAGCGCTGCCGTCGAGGCGCCCGTACCGCAGCCCAGGTCCAGGACGCGGACGCCGCGGCCCGCGTCCGGCAGCCCCAGCCGGCGGGCCGAGCGGCGCAGATGTCCGTGGTAGCCGGGGCTCGCCGCGACCAGCAGGTCGTAGCGTGCCGCGGCACGGTCGAAGGCAACCGACAGGGAGTCTTCGCGCAGCAGTGACATGACAGCCTTTCAGTACCGTCCCGGCCCCGAGGCCGGGACGGATCGGCGGAGGAGCGGCAGTTCCAGAAGAGACCGCAGCATGGGCAGGACGGGCGTGCGCAGACCGATCCCGAAGTCCTCGACGGGCGAGGTCGCGCCGTCCAGGAACCGCAGGACCCGCTCGGCCGGCAGGGACGCGAAGAGGTGGGAGAACAAGGCCCCGCCGTCGACCCGCCCGGTGTCCAGCGCGCGCAACAGCACCGCGTCCATCGCCCGGGCCCGGCGCCCGTGCACGGCGGGTGCCCGGGCGGGGGAGCGGCCCGCCCGCACCGCCTCGGCCAGGTGGCGGCTCTGGCGCTGGATCGCGGCGAACGTGTAGCCGGTGGACGGCCGGGTCGCCCCGCCGGCCGCGCCGATGAAGTAGACCCGGCGCCCGCCGCGACGGGGGTAGACGCCGTCGCTCATCGGGATCACCCCCTGCTCCCGCTCACCCACCGTGTAGTGGCCGAGGCCCAGGACCGACGTGCAGTAGTGCCGCAGGGCACGGTCGTACGCCGCCCCGTCCACCACGGAGCGGGAGAACTCCGTGTACTCGACGAGTGCTTCGTACCGGCTGAGCGGCAGCACGTACCCGAAGGCGAGTCCCCGGGGCGGCTGGGGGAGCCGGAAGTCCATCAGGGTCGCCGCGTCGGGGTCGAAGACCGGCTCGGCGGTCCGCACGAACCAGCCCCGGAAGTGCTGGAGCAGCGTGGTCCGGGCGGCGGGCAGGCGCCGCGGCGGCCGCGAATCGAAGACGAGCCCCGACCGGATCACCGAGGGCGCCCCCGATGCGTCGCTGCCGCAGACCACCGCACCCCCGGCGGCATCCCGCGCCGACTCCACCGTCATCAGCCGCACATCGACCCCGTACGCACCGAGCCGCCCCGCCATGGCCGCCCCGAACCGGTCCGACCGCAGCATCTTGTACCGCATCGGCCCCAGCGGACGGTCGATCACCGCGCCGTCCGGCGCGTACAGGCGCAGCCGGTTCCAGCTCGCGGCCAGCAGCCCGTCGTACGGACCGGCGCCCGCCTCCCAGAAGCACCAGGTCCGGGCGGGCGGGCGCAACGGACCCGGCGGCGCGTCGACCACGACCACGCGCGGCGCCGGCCCTCCCCCGGAGCGGGGCCGCGCGAGGCCGACCGCGAGCGACAGCCCGGCCGCCCCGGCCCCGACGACGGTCACATCGGAATCCCGGCTCACCCCGTCCTCCCGCCCATCGCGCCAACCGTCCCTCTTCCGCGCCGACCACCCCAGCGGATGCAGTCAACCCCTCCCGCGGGAGGGGGGCCCCAAGGACCACGGGAGGCGGCAGAAGGACCATCCCCATGGCCCTCCGGCGCCACCCCCGCGGGGGACGGCCCCCGCCGGGGACAGGAACCCGCAGGGCCCCCGTCCGGTCCCGGTGCTCGGCAGCCCGGGGGCGAGGCGGGCCGGAGCCCGCCGCAGACCGTCACGGAGCGGGGCAGTGCGCTTGCCACGGGGCGATGCGGGCATGCGCGAAGAGAACCACGGTGTCGAGCGCCGCCGCCGGCAAGCCCGCCCGCCGGGCGGGAAGCATCCTCAGCGCGAGCGGCGCTGCATCATCTGGAGGTTTCGCATGTCCTACTCCGCTGGCCCCGACCCGCTTGCCGATTTGTCCGCAGCGGGGGTGTCGATATGGCTCGACGACCTGTCCCGCGAGCTCCTGGCCGGTGGCGAGCTCAACAAGCTGATCGCTGACAAGCACGTGGTGGGGGTCACCACCAACCCCACGATCTTCGCCTCCGCCCTGTCCAAGGGCGACCGCTACAACGAGCAGCTGCGCGGCCTCGGCGCCGGCGCGGCCAGCGTCGATGACGCGGTCTTCGCCCTGACCACCGACGACGTACGGAACGGCTGCGCGGCCTTCGGCCCGGTCTACGAGCGCACCGGCGGGACCGACGGGAGGGTCTCCATCGAGGTCGACCCACGCCTGGCCCAAGACGCCGACGCCACCACCGCCCAGGCCCGCAAGCTGTGGCAGACGGTCGACCGGCCGAACCTGCTCGTCAAGATCCCGGCCACCCGCAAGGGGCTGAAGGCGATCACCGCTGTCATCGCCGAGGGCATCAGCGTCAACGTCACGCTGATCTTCTCCCTGGACCGCTACCGCGACGTGATGGACGCCTACCAGAGCGGCCTGGAGCAGGCGCAGGCCGCAGGGCGCGACCTGTCGGACATCCACTCGGTCGCCTCGTTCTTCGTCTCCCGCGTCGACACCGAGGTCGACCGCCGCCTCGACGACCTCGGCACCCCCGAGGCCCGGGCACTCAAGGGCAAGGCCGCGGTCGCCAACGCCCGGCTGGCATACCGGGCGTACGAGCAGATGACCGCGGAACCGCGCTGGCAGCGCCTCGCCGCTGCCGGGGCCCGGGTCCAGCGGCCCCTGTGGGCGTCCACCGGGGTGAAGGACCCGTCCTACCCCGACACGATGTACGTCAGCGAACTCGTCATCGCGGGCACCGTGAACACCATGCCGGGCGCCACCCTGGCCGCGTTCGCCGACCACGGCACCCTCCCCGCCCACCAGCCGGACGCGGACGACTACGCGGCCGCCGCCGGCCACCTCGAGGCGCTGGAGCACGCCGGCGTCGAATTCACCGATGTCACCGACACCCTGGAGCGCGAAGGACTGACCAAGTTCGAAGACAGCTGGAAGGACCTCGGAGCCTCCGTGGAGCGCGAGATGCACCCCGAAGCGGCCCAGAGCGGCGGCAGCGGGAGCCGGGACGGCGACTCCGACGGCGCCGACTACCTGGCGACCTACCTCAACGACCACTACGCCGGCGCCACCGGGGGCCTGGAACTGTTCCGGCGGGCCGCGGCGGCGCAGACCAGCGGAGAGAGCAGCACGGCACTGGCCGACCTGGCCCGCCAGGTCGAAGAGGACCGTGACGCGCTGGCGCAGCTCATGACCGACCTGGGAGTGCCCACCAGCCGTTCGAAGGCCGCCATGGGCTGGATCGCCGAGAAAGCAGGCAGGCTCAAGCCCAACGGGCATCTCCTCTCCCGTTCCCCGCTCAGCGACGTCCTCGAAGCGGAGGCCATGCTCCTGGGCGTCCAGGGCAAGGCAGCCTGCTGGCGGACCCTGCGCGCCCTCGCCGAAACCGACGAGCGCCTGGCCGCCGAGCAGCTGGACACCCTGATCGAACGCGCCGGGCGGCAGATCGAAGCTCTGGAGAAGCTGCGCGCCTCGGCGGCCACCCGGACGTTGCGCCGCCCCCAGCCCGGTGGCGGCGGCCCGGCCGCAGCCGCGGGATGACGCCACGGCCCAGCCCGGGTGACGCCGAGCAGAAGGTCACCGGCCGGGGCGGGTGGCCGACCCCCCTGTAGCCGCGCCGTCCTGGTTCCTCCGCCCGGCCTTGCCTCTGCCGGTCAGGCAGAGGCGGGACTGGGCGAGGCGGCCGGTGGTGCGAACAGTGCCCGGATGGTCTGGGTGGCCGTTTCGCGCAGCCAGGTGTGGGCGCGGTCGTCGTCGTAGCGCTGGTGCCACAGCAGGTACAGGGGGACGTGGGGCAACGGGAGCGGCGGGGGCAGCGTGACGAGGCCGAGTTGTTCCCGGGCGGCGCGGGTGACCGCGTCGGGGAGGGTGACGACCAGGTCGGTGCCGAGCGCGAGTTGCAGCGCGAAGGCGGCGGTGGGCCCGGCGGCGACGACGCGTCGTTCGAGACCGCCCGTGGCCAGGGCGTCGTCGATCGGGTCGCGCAGGCTTCCGCGCCGCGAGACGGTGAGGTGTTCGGCGGCCGCGTAGCGCTCGGGGCTCAGCGGGCCTTCGGTGAGCGTGTGGCCCGGCCGGACGGCAACGACCAGCCGGTCCCTGCCGACGAGGCGGTGGCGGATGTCGGGGAGCGCCGGAGCGATGGAGCTTGATTCGAGGTCGACCTCACCCCGGCGCAGCTCGGCGTCGTCCGTCCCGGGTTCGGCGGACAGGCGCAGCCGGACGCCGGGGGCCTGCCGGTGCAGGGCGGTGATCAGGGCGGTGCCGCAGGCGGCGGTCAGGGCGTCGTGCCAGCGCACGGTGAACACCCGGTCCAGAGCCGCCAGGTCGAGCTCCTGCTGCGCGGAGAGAAGTCGGTGGGCCTGCTGCACGAGGGCGTGGACCTCGGCGCGCATGGCCAGCGCGCGGGTGGTGGGGACCATGCTGCGGCCGGTGCGGACCAGGATCTGGTCTCCGGTGACCTTGCGGATGCGGCCCAGGGAGCGGCTCATCGCCGGTGCGGTGACGTGGAGGCGTGCCGCCGCGCCGGCGACGCTGCCCTCTTCCAGCAGGGCGTCCAGAGCCGTGAGCAGATTCAGATCCAGTTGCATGGCGGTAACTCTACAACTGACAAGCATGCACTTGTTGTTAAGTCTAGGGCGGCCTACCTTCGAAGTGCGGGACGCAGGCGATCACCCGCACACATCGAACCCGGGAGCCCGCCATGAGCACAGCCATGCCTTTCGCCGCCGGTACGACGCTCATGTCCGATGTGACCGCGGCGGTGAAGGCCGCCGGCGCCACGCTGCTTGACCGCTACACCCCGCACGCCCGAGGCGTGAGCCTGGACGAGGTAGTCGAGGAGATCCACGCCAACGACGACGCGGTGCTCCACGTGCTGCGGGAGCCGCTGCTGCGGGCCCGGGAGGGATCGCGGTGGGCTGAGGACGAGCTGGCCGGCGGCGCGCTGCCGCCGGGGGAGTGGTGGGTCGTCGACCCCGCCGAGGGCAACATCAACCACGTCCACGGCATGGACGACTGGGCCGTCACCGCCACCCTTGTCCGCGACAACCAGCCGGTACTGACCGTCGTCCACCTGCCGCTGACGGGCGACACCTACACCGCCGCAGCCGGCGCCGGTGCCCGCCTCAACGGCCGTTCCCTGAAGGTGTCCGCCAAGTCCGACCTGGGCGCCGCGCTCATCGGCACCGGCCAGGCCAAGCCCGGCGAGGACAAGGACACCTTCCGGCGGATCGGTGACTCTGTCACCGCCATGCTCGTCAACGGCCTGGTCGTGCGCGTGTCCGTTCCCGCCACCATGCAGCTCATCCACGTCGCCGCAGGACGCACCGACGCGTTCTGGCAGTTCTCCGACGTCCGCTCCGGCCTGGTCGCCGGAGCCCTGCTGGTCTCCGAGGCCGGAGGCACCGTCACCGACCTGGCGGGGCAACCGTGGAGCACCGCCAGCCGGGACTTCCTGGCCGCCGCCCCCGGCGTCCACGCCGCCGCGCTCGACATCCTGTCGCCCATCGCCTGACCGGGAGCGGCCCGCATCCTTCCTCCTGCCCGATCCCGCAAGGAGCATCACCTCATGACCAGCATCGCCATCCTGGGCGCCGGCCGTGTCGGCGCCAACCTCGCCGGCAAACTCACCACCGCCGGACACCGCGTCATCCTCGGCCGACGGAGCACGCAGGCGCCCGCCGCAGCCCTCGGCGAAGCCGCCGGCTCCCGCTTCTCCCTCTCCGACCAGCGCACCGCCGTCCGCGCCGCGGACATCGTCATCAACGCGACGCCCGGCGACAGCACCCTGGACCGTCTCACCGGCCTGCGCACGGAACTCGCCGGGAAGCTCCTCATCGACGTCTCCAACGCCACCCACGACGTCGGCGGTCTGCCCGGCGGCCTGTGCTACCCCGGCAGCAGCCTCGCCGAACAGCTACAGGCCGCCCTCCCCGACACCCGTGTGGTCAAGACCCTCAACACCATGCTGTTCACGGTCATGACCGCTCCGGAGACCCTGGCCACGCCGCCGACCGTCTACGTCTCGGGCAATGACGAAGACGCGAAGGAGACGGTCACCGGCCTGCTCGGTGACCTGGGGTGGCAGCGCGCCTGGATCGAGGACCTCGGGGACATCACCACAGCCCGCGCAACCGAGGCCATGATCCTCATCGTCCCCCACATTCTGAACCGCCACGGCTTCACGCCCTTCGCCGTCTCCCTCGCCCGCTGACCCCGTACGGGCCACCGCACCACGCGACAGCCAGCCCGGCTGCGGGGGCGCAACCCCTCTGAACGAGCAGGAAACACATCGCATGAGCTCCGTAAGCGTCGACGGCGTCCGGATGACGTACCACGTGGCCGGAAGCGGGCCGGTGCTCGTCGCCCACCCCGGAGGCCCCGGCTTCGACTACGCCTACCTCCGCTCTCCCGAACTGGAAGAGCACTTCACCGTGGTCTACCCGGAGCCGGTCGGCACGGGATCCTCCGACAGCCCCGCGGCCTACGGCCTGGACACCTACGTCCACTTCCTGGCCGCCCTCATCGACCACCTCGGCGAACCGCGGGTCCACCTGCTCGGCCACTCGCACGGAGGTTTCATCGCCCAGCGTCACGCGCTGGACCACCCGGACCGGCTGGCCGGCCTGATTCTCCACCACACCTCACCCGTCGCGGGCCCGGACTGGTGGGCCGCCGCGATGGCAGGGCTGAACGCCTACCCGGACCTCTACCCCGACCAGCCCGAGGCGGCCGGCATCCCCGCAGCCTTCCAGAGCGCGCTCAACGCAGCCGACGACGAGCAGCTCAGTACGAGGCTGCGTGAAGCAATGCCGGTCTACTTCGCCGACTACTGGGCCCGGCGCGACGAGTTCGCTGACTTCCTCGCCGGCGTACACATCTGCGCCGAGCCGGCCACCGCGCCCGACCCGGAGCCGTTCGACGTCCGCGACCGGCTGGGCGCGATCACCACACCGACCCTCGTGATCGCGGGGCGGCGGGACTTCATCTGCGGCCCCCGCTGGGCCGTGATGCTGCGGGACGGCATCCCCGGTGCCCGGCTGGCCGTCCTCGAACACAGTGGCCACTTCGGCCACATCGAGCAGCCGGCCGAGTTCACCCGCGCGATCACCGGCCTGCTCCCCAACCGGTCCTGAGGCAGCTTCCCGCGGCTGCTCCGGCCCGTGGCTGCTCCGGCCCGCGGCCGTCCACGCCCGCCACAAGGCCTTCGCCCCGGGCTGTTCCGTCTCTCGCCCAGACGCGGGCCATGGCCGGGTCGGCCGCACAGACCGCCCACCGCCGCGCATGCAGCACCCGAGCACCCGCGATGCCCTGATCGGCTCGACAACTCGGGGCCGGTCTGATTGCGAGCCGCTCGTGTGGGCACACGGCCCGCGCAACCCATTCGTGCAGGGGAGGAACGGTTCCATGTCCCACGTCGCCGCAGCCGCCATTGCCGCCCGGGGGACGGTCCCCGGCGCCTTGCCCCGCGCTGAAACCTCCGTGGTCGCCGGGCAGCCCGGAGAGGCGTTGCCGCGGATCGACGACGCGCGGGAGGTGGCGCCCGCGGACGCGAGGGAGTTGTCGCGTCTGTTCCTGGCGCGGTTGAGGAAGCTGGAGGAGGGGACCCGGGAGTACCAGTACGCGCGCAACACCCTGATCGAGATGAACATCTCCCTCGTCCGGTTCGCCGCCCGCCGTTTCGCCGCCCGAATCAACGTCGGTATCGAGATCGAGGACATGATCCAGGTCGGCACCATCGGACTGATCAAGGCCATCGACCGCTTCGACCCCGAGCGGGAAGTCGAGTTCACCACGCTCGCCCTCCCGTACATCACCGGCGAGATCAAGCGGTACTTCCGCGACACGACCTGGGCCGTGCACGTCCCCCGCCGCCTGCAGGAACTGCGGGTCGAACTCGCCAAATGCCAGGAGGCGCTCACCGAGGTCCTCGGACGTGCCCCGGGCGTCAGGGAGATCGCGGAGCACCTCGAACTCTCCGAGGAAGAGGTCATCGAGGGGCTGGTGGCCGCCAACGGCTACAGCAGTGCTTCCATCGACTCGGCCACCGGCGCCACGGACCGCACGGCTGCCTGCCGCGAGAGCCGGCCGCTGAGCGACACGGTCGGTGACACCGATCCCGCGATGGCCCTCTTCGAGGACTTCCACACCCTCGCGCCGCTCCTGCGCGACCTCGACGAACGAGACCGCAGGATTCTCCGGATGCGCTTCGCCCAGGAGATGACCCAGTCCGAGATCGGTGCCGAGCTCGGCATCTCGCAGATGCAGGTATCCCGTCTGCTCACCCGCATCCTGACCGGGCTGCGAAACGGCATGCTCGCCGCATAGAAGGGCCCGGCGGTCGAATCGACGGCGGCGTTCGCCGCCCTGCCCCCGCAGTGCTCCAGCGACCACTTCTCCCGGACCCACGCCACCCCCCGGCAGCCCCTTCACCCCCGACGACCGGCACACCGGAGCCCAGGTCGTGTACTACGGCGGCGACGCCGGCCGGACGCGGGCCCGAAGCCGCGCACCGCCGGAGCACCGACCGGGCCGTGAGACCCCACCCGCGCCCCGCTACGACCGGCGCCAGCCGGTCGGCGCGACAGACGGGAGCGGCGTCCGACCGGCGCCCGGATACGCGCCGGGGACCTCCCGGTACGCCGGCACGGCTCAATGGGTCGGATGCCAGTGGTGGCTGCTCACCAGGTACGGGGCCAGGGTGCGGGCGCGCCGCAGCATTCCGTAGAGCTGCTGGGCGGGCCGTTGCTGCTCGCCGTGGAGGGCGTTGAGGACGATCAGACCACAGGTCAGGGCAGGTACGGCCCACTGCACATAGGACAGGTGGCGCTCGGCCTGCCCGGTGTCGACAGGAAGCCGTTCGGCCTTCCCCGCGTCCTCGGGGCTCTCGGAGGAGGCGAGCTCGATCTTCTTGCCGAGGACCCGGCCGTAGACGCTGGCGGCCAGCGCGGCCCCGGTCAGGGCGGTCTTGGCCAGGGTGGAGGCGGCGACGCCCTGCTGGGTGAGGATACGCGCGGCGTTGGCACCGAGCAGGCCGCCGGACCCGACGAGGTGCGCGCCGATCGCGACCGCACCCACAGGCGCCCACAGGGCCCACCCCGCGCTCGCGATCCTGGCACCCTGCTGCCAGTCCGCGCCCTGCTCCTTCGCGGCACCGTTGAGGCCGACCGCGCCCATCAGTGACCCGCCGAACCATGCGGCCAGGCCGACATCGTGAAGGCTGCGTAGGACGGTATGGCGTTCGGACATCACACGGCTCCTCATGCGGGGCGCGGCACGAGCGTCGGCAGGCCCGCCGACGCTCCCGCCACCGTCACCCCGGCAACCGGCCCCCGCCAGCGCGGCTGGTCCGAACGGCCCGCGGGAAGATGCCGGAGCGGACAGCCCGGAAGGGGTGTGCGCTCCGGTGGGTCTACTGCGGGGTGGAGCTTGCGGGCGGCGCGCTGGGAGGGTCTTCGGCGCGGTGGACCAGCCGGTAGCCGGAGGCTGGTTTGTGGGCGCGTCGGCTGCGTCCACGCAGGATGGCGGCGTCGATCAGGCTGCTGACCGCGGTGCCGCTGCGGCGGATGCGGTGCACCTGCCTGAGGCTGAGTCCGACGACGGTGGCGGATCGGCTGAGGGACGCGCCCTGGGCAAGGGAGAGCAGGAGGAGCCGCAGACCCACGCCGTTGAGCTGTCCCGCGCGGTCGGCGCGGTCGGCGCCGGCCATGGCCGCGGCCGTGGTGAGGGCGTGGTCGAACACTGGATCCCTCCTCCATTCGGCGAGGAGGGACTCGCTGATGCCTGCCGCGGCGGCCCATCCCGGCGGTCCGAGGCCCATGGCGGCAGCGTGGACGGCGTTGGCGCGCCGCTGGTGGGTTTCGCCGGCGAGGTCCTCGTATCCGTGGATCGCGGTGATCAGGGTCCGATCAAGAGTGTCCGCGACGTCGAGCCGGTCGAGGACGGAGTCGGCCCAGCCCTGAGCAGGCTGGCCTGCGTCTTGTGGTGGTGTCGTCAACGCGGCCTGCTCCCTGCCGGATTCCGGTGTTCAAGACTCATTGTGCGCAGTGGAAACGGCGTTCCGGGGGCTGGCCGGTGATGGTCGTCGGCAGGGCGGGGGTCAGGAGCCGTCGTAGTGGTCGCGGCTGCCGGATTTGGCCAGTCCTCGGCTGATCATGTAGCCGAAGGTGAGGATCACGATGTACAGCCATGCCATGTCGGCGCGGAAGTAGTCGCGGTGGTCATCCTCGGTGCCCACCACCATGGAGGCGATCAGGACCGCGATGACGGCAGCGATGTAGACGAAGAACTCCGTCGTCTTGAGTGCTGATTTCGTCTCGGTGGACAGGCGGCGTGTCCCGTGTCCGGAAACGTCTGTCTTGGCGGTCCGGTGGGCTTCGGGGGTGCCGCCCGGGTTCGCTGTGGTCATGGCAGCTGTCCAATCCGTCGTGCGGAGCACGTGGTGCGCTCCATGGGTGGGGATCACGTCAAGATCGACGCCGTCCCACCCAGCGACTACCCGAAAAGGACGGAATAAGCATCATGTAAAGAATTAATCAGCTGAATGGGGAGACATCGGCACGCCGCTGGATCGCGGCGGAGAAGCGCACGGCCGACGGCGCCCAGCGCCAGCCCGCGAGGACCCGCTGTCCTCAAGGACGCGGCCGGGGTGGGTGTCCCAGGGCAAGCGCGAAGTGCGGAAAGCCGGCGTGTCCCGGTTTCCGCTCGCGTAGCGGGGCATGCGCGACATACAAGCCCACAGGACGGAAGGAGGAACAGGTGAGTGCAGCCGTCCTGGACCAGCCCCTGTCCCGCATGAACCGACCAGCCGCAGCAGCACGCGACGCCACCCGTGCCTTCCTCACCCGCGCAACCCGCCTGCGGGCCCCCGCCAAGGACGAGAGCACGGACAACGTCCTCCTGGTGGTGGCCGAGCTCGTCGCCAACGCGATCCGCCACACCGTCGGCCCCTGCGCCCTGCGCCTGGAACTCCTCGACGGCTCCATCGACGTCTGTGTCACCGACCGCAGCCCACACCTTCCCCAGCCGCGGACCCCCAGTACGGACGGGACCGGGGGATGGGGATGGTTCCTCGTCAAGCGACTTGCCACCCACATCCGCATCAATCCGGTCCCGGAAGGTGGCAAGACCATCTGCGCGGAGCTCCCCTGGTAACAGCCTGCCGACCTGCCGACGGCCACGGCAAGCCCGTCAGCGGGACGGGTCCCACCCTTCGGGGCCGGCGCCGAGCCATTCGGGACGGATGCCTTCAGCGGGGGACCGTCCCTGAGGGCTGTGAGGCATCGGTGAGGTCGGCGCCGGTGGCGGCGTCGCGCTCGGAGTGGTGGACGCCGTGCCAGTCCAGGCACATGACGGTGGCGTCGTCGTCGAGGTGGCCATCACCGGCGTCGACAATGGCTTTGATGAGGGTGCGGGCGGCTTCGCGGGGATGCAGTGCGCGGGTGCGGATGATCAGGTCCGGCAGGTCGAGGTTCTCGGCGTTGCGCTCCAGCATCCCGTCGGTCAGCATGATCAGCCGGTCACCCGGGCGCAGATCCAGCGCCTGCACCCGGTAGTCGTTGTCGCGCGGGGTGTAGAGGCTGAGGCCGAACGGCGGATCGATCTTCGGAACGATCTCGTGGACCTCCCCGTCCCGCATGCGCAGTGGCCAGGGGTGCCCGGCGTTGACGAATTCCGTCTGGCCGTCGAGCAGGCTGATGCGCAGCAGCTGACCGGTGACATAGCCGCTGCGGCCGTGATCGCGCATGGCCCGGTCGGCTTGGTGGGCCTGTTCGGCGAGGCCGGCGCCCGCCCGCCGGGCCCGTCGCAGGGCGCCCACCACCAGGGTGGCGAGCAGCGATGCGCCGACGTCGTGGCCCATCGCATCGGTCACCGACAGCTGGACCGTATCCCGGTCGATCACGTAATCGAAGGTGTCGCCCCCGACATGGTCGGCGGGCTCCAGCGCCCCGGCTACCGCGAACTGTGCCGCCTCACACGCCAGTGACGCCGGGAGGAGCCGGTGCTGGATCTCCGCAGCCAGGCTCAGCGGCTTGGTGCGCCGGCCCCACTGGTACACATCGGTGTGGGACCGGTTCGCGATGACGATGTACGCCAGTGCGTGCGCGGTCTCGCCGATCTCCCGCATCACTTCCGCGCCCGGTACCGCGGGCAGGAACAGCTCCAGGAGCCCGATGGCATCCCCGCGGTTGGTCACCGGGGCCACCACGCGCACCAGCCGGCCCTCGCCGCTGTGCTCCACCTGCGGCTGCTGGCTGCGGATCACGTCCTCGTACAGGGTGCCGCGCAGCGGAATCCGCCGGGCCGGCTCATCGGTCTCGACACTGTCCGCGACTCCCAGCCGAACGACCGAGCTGCCCGTGAAGTCGGTGATCAGGAACGACACCGAGACAGCCCCGAGGTGGTCCTTGAGCATGCGCGCAACCACGTCGAGCGACTCCACCGGCGCCGCGGCCTCCGCCGCCTCCAACGCCCCCGCCAGAGTCATCGCCCTGCCCCGGCGTCTCCCGCCCGTGGAGGGACGAGAGGTCCGCACGCCGTCCGGCTCTCCTGCGGTCACAGCGACCCCTTGCTGTTCGATGCCGCCCCGGGACTCCGTCCCGGATGCCCGAAGATCCGCGCCAAGACGGCACCGGACAGCTCACATTGCACCACGGCGGCCCCCGGGACCCCGCAGTTTGCCCGCACCGGCCCCACCACCCGACCAGACCGATAACCTCCGCCACGGCCGCACCCAGACGCATCCAGGACGCATCCCCCGCGCGACACGCGCCCGCCAACCCCCGCCGGGAGTCGGCCACCGCTCACGAGCGGCAGGAGATGCGCAGAAGCGAACGCGACAGCGTGGAGGCGCAGGCCGCTGAACCGCTTGTACGGGCCTTGCCGCAGCGGCGCGACGCCGACACGGCGTACTCACGGCATCTCCGCCCGCGGTCGCGTTCTGTGGTGGCCGGCGAACGAAGAACCCCGGGCAGTGGCGGGCCGGGCCCTGCCCTGTGTCGCATTCCGGAGGAGGAGGTGCACGGGCTGAGTCCGACCCACCCGGCGCCTGCCCCGCGCCGGAAAGCCTATGCCGACACCGGAGCATCCCCCGGCGGGGGGCGACCGGGATGCTCAGTCGCCCGGGGGAGCCGTTTCGCCGCGATGCCGCCGGCCCGCGCGTCCGGGGTGGTCGGGGTTGTGATTGTGCCGTTTCCTGGGAAGGAGAGCCTTCAACCTTTGGAGGCTGATGTGACGCGGGACCGGTTCGGACTGGCTGATGTGCTGGCTGCGGCGGAGGGTGCCGCGCCGG
>NZ_JBHXQN010000029.1:0-84405 GCF_042717785.1 Streptomyces sp. NPDC058619 | reverse complement strand
TAGCGCCAGACGTCGCGGTGGAGGGCGCGGACGAAGCGGTCTGCTTTTTCGGGGTCGCCGTCGCGGGCGTCGAGGGCGAGGCGGGTGGTCTCCGCATCCGAGTCGGGAGTGTGCCGGCAGTGCTGCGTGGTCAGGGCAGGAGTCATCGCCACAGGTCCTCACGGCCAAAGGGGGGTCCGGCGTCGCGGGGTGCGCGGGGCCGGTGAAGGGGGTATGGCCCGCCGTGGGGCGGGGCCGATGCCCGGGCGCGGCGGACGGGGGCCGTCGGCGTGCGCGCGGGGAGCCGGCTGTCAGAGGACAGCGGTTCCCGTCGGGGGACCCCGTGAGGTGATGGCGTGGACGAGGAACAGCCGCCGCGGTGTGCGGTGCTGCCGGGTGCGACGCGCGTGCGGGCCGGGCCGGAGCGGCGTCGCCGGCCGGTGGAGGAGCAGGCGCAGCGGCGTCCCGAGCCGCCCGGCGACGGCGCGCAGCACGCGGAACACGGCCCGCTCCCCGTACGCCAGCCACAGGCCGCACAGCACGGCGGCCAGCAGGTGGGCGCTGAGCATCCCGGCCGGTGACATGGCCGTCACCCCGTGTCCGCCGCCCGACAGTGCGCCGCCCGGCAGCACGGTCCCCGGCAGTGCCGTGCCCGCCGAGAAGGCGGACGCCAGCTCGTGCGGGGCGTGGTGCGCGTGCGCGGCGGACTCTGCCAGCGGGTGGGACGCCGACCCGCCGATCGCGGCCCGTGTCCCGCTGCCGCAGGTCACGTACTCCGCCCACTGGCGGGCGAGGGACGTCCCGGTCGGCAGGGAGGGGTGGACGAGCGACTGGGCCAGGGAGAACACCGCGTGGAGCACCGCCTGGACGGCGACGGCCACCGCGGTGACGGCGAGCGGCCCGCGCTCCCGGCCGGCGAGCCCCCAGGCCGTGGCCGCGGTGCCCGCGCACGCGGCGCCCATCGCCCACCAGGGCACGGCCGCCCCGGACATGAGGAGGTGGCCCGTGGCGGCGAGCAGCACGCAGAGGGCCGCGAACATCGCAGCCCGTAAGACGCGGAAACAGCGGCCCGGCTTCATGGCGGGCTCATCCTCGCACCAGCCTCTCGAGCCGCGCACGGTCGTGCGCACTTCCGGACAACTTCCTTTGGCAGAGCTAGCGATGGAAGAGATGCGAGCGTGCTGCGTGCTGCGGGTGGAGGGCGGTGACCCACCGCTCCACCCGGCTGACTACCCGGCGGGCCGGGACGTTCAACGTCCGGGGAACGCGGACTTCCCGGGCTCCGGCTCAGGCTCCGCCCCCCGAGACGACGGGGGCCGCGTCGACCTGGCGTAACGTCCCGCCAGATCCTCCAGGTGGGCCACCAGTTCCGGCGGACCGGTCACCGTGAACTCGTACCCGAGCATGCCGAGGTGCACGGCGAGGCTGTCCAGCGAATCGGCCCCGGTTTCCAGCACGCACGTGTCGGTGTCCACCGCCTCGACCACGCCCACCGCCGGATTCACCCGCTCCAGGACCGCCGCGGCCGGGGCGTGGACGGTCACCCGGGCCCGGTGCCGCCAGGCGGCGGCGGACGCCTTGCCCGCGACGAACCGGGCGGCATCGCCCTCCGGGTCCTCCCGCGGCGCGAACCGGGGGCCGGCCGGGGTACGGGGCGTGAGGCGGTCGACCCGGAACAGGCGCCAGTCGTCGCGGTCGACGTCCCAGGCCACGAGGTACCAGCGGCGCCCCCAGCTGACGACGCGCTGCGGCTCCACCAGTCGCCGGGTCGCCGTCCCCGCGTGGTCGCGGTAGTCCAGGCGCAGCCGCTCACGGTCCCGGCACGCCGCCGCCAGCTTCATCAGCGTCTCGGTGTCGACGGCCGGCGAGGGCCGGTCGGCCGGCACCGGCGCCGTGTACTGCTGCAGAGCCCGCACCCGGCGCCGCAGCCGGGACGGCAGGACCTGTTCCAGCTTGGCCAGCGCACGCAGCGACACCTCCTCCACCCCCGACAGGGCACCCTGTGCGACCGTGCGAAGGGCCACGGCCACCGCGACCGCCTCGTCGTCCTCCAGCAGCAGCGGCGGCATCGCGGCTCCGGCGGCCAGCCGGTAGCCCCCGGCCGGTCCGCGGGTGGCACCCACCGGATAGCCCAGTTCGCGCAGGCGCTCGATGTCGGTGCGCACGGTCCGGCCGCTCACGCCGAGCCGCTCGGCGAGTTCGGACCCGGGCCACTCGCGCGGCGACTGGAGCAGGGAGAGGAGTCTGAGGAGGCGTGCGGAGGTTTCCAGCATGCGACCCACCGTTCCCGCTCATTAGGAAGGAACTCTTCCTATACGGATCCTAGTCTTTCTCCCATGGACACCAACAGCAACGCCCAGGCCGCTCCCGAGACCGCCCCCGCCCTCGCCGCCGACAGCATCCGGGCCTTCCGGATCGACGTCCCGCAGAGCGACCTCGACGACCTGCGCCAGCGCCTGACCCGTGCCCGCTGGGGCACCGGCGTACCGGGCGTGGACGGCTGGGAGCGCGGCGTCCCCGTCCCGTACCTGAAGGACCTGGCCGCCTACTGGGCCGACGTATTCGACTGGCGCGCGGCGGAGGCCCGGCTGAACGCGTTCCCGCAGTACCTGACCGAGATCGACGGTCAGGACATCCACTTCGCCCACGTCCGCTCGGCCGACCCCGACGCCGTCGCGCTGCTCCTGATCCACGACTGGCCCGGCTCGTTCGTCCAGTTCGTCGACGTCGTCGAGGCGCTGTCGCAGGACTTCCACGTAGTCGTCACCTCCACGCCCGGGGTCGGCTTCTCCGGGCCGCTGACCTCCACCGGCTGGACCACCGGCCGCATCGCCGGTGCGTTCACCACCCTGATGGCCCGGCTGGGCTACGACCGTTACGGGGTGCAGGGCAACGGCGGCGGTGCCTGGATCGCGGGGGAGATGGGCCGGATCGACCCCGGCCACGTGGTCGGCGTCCACCTCAACGGCCTGGTCACCTTCCCCTCGGACGACCCCGCCGACTTCGAGGGCCTCACCGGGGCGGAGCAGACGCGGCTCCAGCGCCTCCAGGACTTCCGCGAAGACAAGATGGGCTTCAACGCCATCCAGTCCACCCGCCCCGAGACGGTCGGCCACGCCCTGCACGACTCGCCGGTCGGCCAGCTCGCCTGGATCGTCGAGAAGTTCAAGGAGTGGACGGACCCCGCGAACGAGCTTCCCGAGGACGCCGTCGACCGCGACACCCTGCTGACCAACGTCAGCGTCTACTGGTTCACCGGAACTGCCGCTTCCTCCGCCCAGCTGTACTACGAGACGGCCCACGACCCCGCCGCCTGGGCGCCCAAGGCCCCTGGAACGGTCCCGACCGCCGTGGCCGTCGCCCTGCCCACCGACGTCGCGATCCGCCGGTACGCCGCACGCGACCACCACGTCGTGCGCTGGACCGAGTTCGAGCGCGGCGGGAACTTCCTCGCCCTGGAGCAGCCGGAGCTGCTGGTCGAGGACGTCCGCGGGTTCTTCGCCGACCTGGCCCGCGACGCGTAGCGCCACGCAGACGCGCAGCGCCACGCGGACATCGCCGTGCCGGAGCGGGCCCCGCCCGCCCGGCCGTCGGCGTACGGGCTCAGGGCGCGGCGGGGCGCACCGGCCGCCGGAGCAGGTAGGCGCCGGCGGCCGTGACGAGGACGGCCATGCACGCGATGAACACCAGCCCCGCCCCCTCCACACCCATCGGACCCGACAGCACCCCGACCCCGATCACCGGCACGGAGATGCCGGTGTACGCCACCACGAACAGCGTCGAGATCACCGCCGCCCGGCGGTCCGGGGGAGAGGCCCCGGCCACCGCGGACAGCGCCCCGCGAAACGCCAGACCCTGACCTGCCCCGCCGACCAGCGCGCTCAGCACCACCAGCGTCAGCAGGTCCCACCACAGGGCACCCGCGAGCAGCGCCAGCCCCGCGAGGAGCCCCGCGCAGCCGAGCGGCAGCGCCCGCCCCACCCCGATCCGGCCGACCGCCAGCTGCCCGGCGGTGGAGGCGAAGAAGGCCAGCGCCACCACCAGCCCGATCACGGCGCGGTTGTGCACGTCCAGGGACTCGGTGAGGAACGCCGGGCTGACCGAGGTGAACACGCCGAACAGCGCGAACCCCACGAACGAGGCGATCGCCGCCGGGCCGAACACCGCCCGCACCCGGGCCGGAAGGCCGGGCCGCTGCGGCCGCACGGTGTTCAGCGGCCGCAGCTCCCGCACGCTCTCCGGAAGCCGCAGGAGCACGGCGGCCGACCCGGCCACCAGGACGAGGTGCACGACGAACGGCAGGTACAGCGGCCAGGGCGCGTACTGCGCCAGCACCCCGGCGAGCAGCGGACCGCAGCCCAGACCGCCCATGTTGGCGGCCGTTGCCGCGAAGGTGGCCCGCGAGGCGCCGCCGGACGGGGCCAGCTCCATGACGTACGCCGTGGCGGCCCCCGTGAACAGGCCGGCGGAGAGCCCCGACAGCAGCCGCCCCGTGTACAGCCAGCCGAGCCCGGTGGCGCACAGGAAGCAGACGGCGCTCGCCGTCGCGCACGCCAGGCCGGCCAGCAGCACCGGGCGCCTGCCCACGGCGTCCGAGGCGTTGCCCGCCAGCAGCAGCACCCCGATGACCCCGAAGGCGTACACGGCGTACACGACCGTCACCGTCAGCTCGGAGAACCCGAACTTCTCCTGGTAGAGGCCGTAGAGGGGGGTGGGCAGCGTGGTGCCCGCCATGCACACGGCGAACACCGCGGCGGCGAGGACACACGGGCGCCAGCCCCGGTGATCATCGTCCATGCCGCCGACGGTAACGCCGCGCGTCTCCGCGGCTCAGCGCGGCGTGCCCGGCGCGCCGCACGGCCGGGAGAGTGGCGACCGCTCGGGGCCGACGGGCTGCCCCACGCACCGCATGACCAACGGACCTGACTGGACCTGACCTGATTTGACCGACCGACGGACCGTGCGCGCGCCGCGGCCCCGGACCCGTGACGGGTCCGGGGCCGCGGCGGTCACGCGGGGTGCCGGTCAGCGCTTGAAGATGTCCTTCATCTTCTCCTTGGCCTGGCGGGCGTCGCCCTTCGCCTGTTCGGCGCGGCCCTCGGCCGTCAGCCGCTCGTTGCCCACCGCGCGGCCGGCCGTCTCCTTGAGCTTGCCCTTGGCCTGCTCGGTCTTGGCCTGGCTCTTCTCGTTCTCCGACACAGCTGATCACTCCCTGGGGATGGGAACAACGTACGCCTCCCGTCTGACCGGTATCCCGGTCCGCAAACGGAGCGGACGGAGGAGTCGGATGTCGGCCAGAGTGACGGTCCGTCCGGTTGTGCGGGCCCGCTTCGGGGGTAGAGGCGGGTGACAGCGAACGACGTATCGGTTAGAGGAGACAACGTGGAGCGGGACAGCGTGGTGGGGCAGATCGTGGCCAGACGCAGTGGGCGCCCGGTGGAGGAGCTGGAGCCGCAGACCGATCTCGCGGACCTGGGACTGGACGACGCCGCGGTGATCGGGATGCTCGGGGAGCTGAAGGCCGCCGGGTTCCAGGTCCGGGACGGGGTGGACCTGGGGAGGATCACCACGGTCCAGGCCCTGACCGACGCGGTCAGCCCGACGTCGTGACCCCGCAGGCCCGTCACCCCCGGCCGTGAGCCGGGCGCCGCGACCGCCAGCGCGGCGGCCCGCCACGGCGGGGCCGGGCCTCGTGACCCGATGCGACATCACGATCTTGTTGTCATCGGTGCGGGTTCCGGCAACGCCGACCTCGACGGGTCGTTCGCCGACCTCGACGTGGCCGTGGTCGAGGAGAAGTGGTTCGGCGGGACCTGTCTGAACGCCGGCTGCGTCCCCAGCAAAATGCTCGCCTACGCCGCCTACGCCGCCCACGTCGCGGAGACCGTCCGCGAAGCCGGTACGTACGACGTCGACGCGGAACTGCGGGCGGTCCGCTGGCGCGAGCTGCGGTCCCGCTCAAGCACATGGCCAACCGGGAGGCGCAGGTCGTGTCGCACAACCTCCGCCACCCGGACGGCCTGGCGTCGGCCGACCACGGCAACGTCCCGGCAGCGGTCTTCACCCGCCCGCAGATCGCCTCGGTCGGCGCCACCGAACAGGACTGCCGGGTCCGGGGACTGGACTACGTGGTGGGGACGGCACGCTACGCAGACGTCGCCTACGGCTGGGGCCATGGAGGACACCACCGGCTTCTGCAAGGTGCTCGCCGAGCCCGGCACCGGCCGGCTGCTCGGCGCCCACCTGATGGGGCCCCAGGCCCCCACGCTCATCCAGCCGCTCGTCCTCGCGATGGCCCTGGGACCGACGCGTCGACCCTCGCCGGGACCCCGTACTGGATCCACCCCGCGCTCACCGAGGTCGTGGAGAACGCCCTCCTCGACCTCGGTCTCTGAGCGCGGCGGCCGGCCGGGCCGGGGGCAGTGTCATCGTCTGCGGCCACGGCCCCGCGCGGCCAGCCCGCTCGCCACCCCGGAGACGTGCAGCGCGAGCAGGGCGAGACCGACGAGCATGAAGTTGGTCGAGGTGAAGACGTTGTTCGTGGAGATCTCTGCCGCGTTGATCAGGAACGCGATGAAGAACAGTGCGGCGGCGGCTATGCCCAGCATGGTGGTGCCCCTCTCAGTAGGTGAGGGGCGTGTGCCCCGCCGGAGCCGGACCATGAGCGGCCGGAGCGTTTGATTCCCGGACCGGTTTCCACGCCGGTTGACGCCGTGGTTCCCGCCCTGGTTCCGCCCTGACTTCCTCCCGCGCGGCAGGGGTTCAGCCGTGGGAGGTGTCGATGAGGCGGAACCGGTTGCCCTCGGGGTCGGCGAGCACCACGAAGTCGGGGTCCGCGGGATACGCGTCCCAGTCCACGTGCCGCGCGCCCAGCGCCACCAGGCGCGCCACCTCCGCCTTCTGTTCGGCCGCGTCGGCCGCGTACAGGTCGAGGTGGACGCGCGGCCGCTCCTGCACCGGCGAGGTGCTCAGGCCCAGGGCCAGCCCGGGGCCGGGCCCCTCGGCGGGTACCAGGACGGTCCAGCCGGCGTCGACGGCTCCGTCGCGGGGGACGTACCCCAGCGCCGCGCCCCAGAAGGCGGCGGCCCGCCCCACGTCCGCGGCGCCCATGACGATCGTTCCGATGGTCAGCATGATCCGATTCTGGCAAACCCGCGGACCGTTGGGCCCCGGAGTCCGCCGCGCGATTGACCGACGGGCTCGGGACCGGCTTTCGCGGTCGGCGAAGTGGCGGACCCGGCTGTCTGGCGCGGCGGAGGCTGGGCAGGCGTCAGGCATGACTGATTCCGAGACGAAGACGACCAGCGGATTCCACGTCACCGTGCACGGCGAGCGGTTCACCTGCCGGGCGGTCTCCGGACTGGGACCGCAGGGCGACGGCGGCCTGCCCGGCCAGGTGCTCACCGTCACCCTGACCGACTGCGTCCTCACCGACACCCCCAAGGCCCAGGAGTGGGCGCTGTCCGCCGAGGCCGCACCGGTGGTACGGCACGTGAAGATCGAGGAGCTGGCCGGGGACGCGGCCGGGAGCGGGGCCGCTCCCCTGGCCACCTGGTACCTCAGCGATGCCCGGCCGGGCGCCATCGGCGACCACAGCACCACGGCGTCCAACCACGAGACCCGGATCGACCGGCTGACGGTGTTCGCGGAGAAGATCGCCCCCGACCTGCCGGTATGAACCTCGGGCGACCTGCCGGTATGAGCCTCGGGCCGCCGGGCCGCCGGGTCTCAGGCCGCGTGGCGGCCGTGGCGCCCCCGCCGCGCGGGCCCGGCGGCGTGCCGGCCCCCCGAACCGGCCAAGGCCCGCAGGTGCCGCCTTCGGGGCGCGGGGTCCCTCGCATCGAGCATGCGCTCCTCGTAGCGGTCGAGTGCGAGCAGGGCGCACAGGAGGAACGGCGGCACGAGGAGCACGGCGAACATCACGGCGGGTCCTTCGGCAGGGAGCACGGTCCTCAGCGCACCTGCCCCGCCCCGCGGAGGGGAACCCCGGCGGTCGGCGCACGGGTGCGGCCCGAGTGCGCCGGTCGCCGCCGGTACCGGCAGGACGCGGAGCGGGGTTGTTCCCGCAGGTCATGGCAGTGGGCCACCCCCTCGGCTCGGGGGTGGCCCACTGCCATGCTGCGACGCGTTGCTCCCGCCGTACCGCCCCGTCCGGGGCGGTGGCCCCGGACGGGGGCTCACATCGGGTCCATGGTGCCGCTGCCGGGCCCGTTGACCCGCTCGCTCACCTCCCGGATCCGCAGGGCCTTGCGCATGAGCCGGTCGTGCTCCGCCGGCTCGGTGGCGTGCGCCGCGGCCTGCTCCAGCTCCTGGGCCTTGTCGCGCATGCGGCGGGCGTTCTCGTCCGTTTCGCTGGTGGCGTCCATGGGTCCTCCTGGGATGACGGGTCGGGGGAACGGGACGGTCAGGGCTCCTCGCCCGGGGGCGGGGTACAGGCGATGCACTCCGCGTCGATCTGATCGGCGAGCCGGTTCAGCACTCCGGTCATGGCCAGCACGGTCTGCGGATCGGCGTCCGTCTCCTCGGCATCCGTCGCGTCCAGCCAGTCGGCCGCCACACGGCGCAACAGCGCCGTCACCTGCTCGGCCGGTATGAGGAGGACGCCCTCTTCCGTGGGGATCAGGGGGATGGGGATCTGGATCATGTAGCCGCCGCCTCTCGCCGAGGTGTCGGGTGCGCACCGTTCGTCCGCCCCTCTCCCGGAGCGGGTACCCGGGCAGGAGGTCGGCAACCCGATCGGGCCGAGGGCCCGGCGCGGCACGGGACGCCGTATGGGTTGGACCGAGTCGTATGAAAAAGGATATCCGGGGTACCTGTCAGCATGCCGGAGTGGTTGCCGTGACGCAGCAGGGAATCATGTTGTTGCCTCCAAGGATCGGCAGCCACTCCGGTCCCGCCCCGGACCGGACGTGGTGTCGGGGCCTGGTCCCGGGGGCAGGCGCTGAACCGTACGGACGTTCTGCGAGGCGTTCTCCGACCGGAGGAGTTGTTTCACGTGACCGAGCGCGCATGGAGCTACGCGGCGACTTCGGGGCACCTGGCCGGCGCCGATCTCACCGGATTCCGGGTCGAGGCCACCGACGGCGGCATCGGCAAGGTGGACAAGCACTCCGACGAGGCCGGTGAGGCCTATCTGGTGGTCGACACCGGAGTGTGGATCCTCGGCAAGGAGGTGCTCCTGCCCGCGGGCACCGTGACCCGGGTGGACCTCGAAGAGGAGAAGGTCTACGTCGACCGGACCAGGCAGCAGATCAAGGACGCCCCGGAGTTCCACCAGGCGGCCCACCTCGCGGACCCGGAGTACCACGACCAGATCGGCACGTACTACGGCATCGGCGGCACCTTCGGCAGCCACCGCGCCTGAGGGCACCTCTGGGCACTCACCAGGCACATCGGACCCGCGGTCACGGGCGGACACGGCGCGTGACCGCGGCAGCCGTGCCTCACGGACTCTCGCCCGCGCCGGGGCTACCGTGGACGGGACCTTCCCACCCGAGCGGCAGATGAGGATGGTAGCTGTGTCCACGTCGAGCCATGAGGTCTCCGGCGCCCCGTGCTGGGTGAGCCTGATGACCCCGGACCTTGATTCCGCGCAGCGGTTCTACGGTGCTGTGCTGGGCTGGGAATTCCGCCTCACCGACCTCGGAGACGGCTTCACCGTCGCCTTCCGCGACGGCGCGCCCGTCGCCGGCCTCAGTGCGCTGGCCCAGCGACTGAGCCTGCCGGCTGCCTGGACCCCGTACTTCGCCGTCAATGACGCCGACGTGACCGCCGCGCGGATCCGGGAGCGCGGCGCCACCACGGCCGTCGGCCCGCTCGCCTTCGGCACCGGGCGGGCCGCCGTGGCGGCGGACCCGGCCGGCGCCGTCTTCGGGTTCTGGCAGGGCGAAGTGATCCCGGACTGGTCGGTGGGCCGCGGTACGGCCCCGGCATGGCTGGAGCTGCGCACGCGGGACGCGTTCGCCGCCGCCATCTTCTACGGCGAGGTCCTCGACTGGGCGGGCGAGGAGCCCGGCTGCTGCTCGGTCTCCTACGAACACGACCACGTCGTGCTCCGCCACGGCCGCGACACCGTCGCCCGGATCAGCGGCGGCGCGCTCGAAGCGGACCCCGACCCGCTGGTCCGCCCGCGCTGGCACGTCCACTTCCGGGTGCCGGACCTGGAGGCGACCGTGGAGGCGGCCGCCCGCATGGGCGGGAGGACCGCATCCCCGGTGCGGACGACCAGCGACACCCGCTCCGTCGTCCTCGCCGACGCCGAGGGCGCGCTCTTCACCGTGGTGGCCCCGCAGCGCCCTCCGGCCTGAACGGGGCACCGGCACCCGACGGCAGGGCGGCTTGAGGCGCCCGCTGGAGCCTCAGGTGCGGGAGCGGCCGAAGAACTCCACTTCCGCCACCGCCACCTGCCGGTCCGGGCCGCTGCCGTACGCCGACCGCAGGACGATCCGTACGGACACGGTGTTCCGGCCCCGGACGTCGACGCGCTGGACGCCTCCGTCGTTGAGGGTCTTGTGCACGGTGCGGGAGCGGCCGGCGGAGTCGGTCACCACCAGGTCGATCTCCTGAGGCCGGGCCTGGTCGGCGGCCTGGCCGGGCCGCTTGGAGGTCCCCGGGGTGACGAGCACCGCGAGGAGGTCCACGGGCTGGGCGAAGTCCGCCTGGAGGTGCTGGCCGTTGGAGTCGCCCGCGTACCCCGTGCCCCACCAGGTGTTGGAGTAGTTGTCGAAGGCCGCTTCGGGGCCGTGGCCCCCGGCGGAGTGGGAAGCGTTCCAGGTGGTGGGGCGGACCGCGACCCGCTTGGCGAAGTGGTCCTGGACCGCGCGGGCGGCGGGCGGGCCCCCGATCAGCCCGCCGACGGCCACCAGCACGAGCGCCGCCACCACGACGGCCCGCACGATCCACCGCCGCCGCTCCCGCCGCAGCGCCGGGCGCATGCCCGCGAAGGGCCCGGACGCCGGCTCCCCGCGCCGGGTCTCCAGCGCCGCGGCGCAGGAGCGGCAGAAGACCCGGTGCGGAGCGTTCGCGCGGCCGCAGGCCGGGCAGGGCGGCCCTTGCTGCTCCGCGGCGGCCGGCTGCGGGGTGCGGACGCGCGGCCGGGCCGCCTCGGGCCGCCCGGGCAGGACGGTCCCGGGCCGCTCGGCCGGATCGCGGTCCGGCTCCGCGCCGGCGGGTACCGGCACCAGCAGGGCGCGCGCCGCCTCCGCGCCCCCGCCGGCGGGCGCCGTGGCAGCCGCCGGGACCGGGGCGGTGGTGCCGGCGTCTGCGCCGACGTCCCGGCGGGCGTCCGCGGCGTCGGCGGCGCCCGGTCCGGGTGCGGGCTCCGGTGGCACCACGGGGAGCGGGGCGGTGGCCGGCTCGGACGCGTCCGCCTCGCCGCGGGGCGCGGGGGCGGCGGTCGCGCTCCCCGTGTCCCAGCGGAGGAAGGCGCCGCACGAGTCGCAGAAGGACTGGCCCGTCGTACGCGAAGGGGCGGCGCACTCGGGGCAGGGAGCGGTGGTCCCGGATACGGGCATGGTGGTCAGTTCCCTTCCGGAACAGGTGGGGCGGACGCATCGGGCGGTACGGAGGCGTCGGGTGGCACGGACGGAGAAGGCGGGGCCGACGGCGACGGCGACGGCGACGGCGACAGCGAGGGCGACGGCGACGGCGACGGCGACGGCGACGGCGAGGGTGAGGGCGACGGCGACGGCGACGGCGACGGCGACGGCGAAGCCCGGGCCGACGCCGAGCGCGCGACGGACGCGGAGGGCCCGGCAACCCGCGTCGCCGACTGCGGCGGGCCGGCCGCCAGCACCTCGGTCGTGAACGGCAGGTGCGCCGGCCGGGCCGCCGCGACGACCGCGGCGAGCCGGTGCCGGTCGCCCGGCGCCGGGTCGGGCAGCCGTACGGTGACGTGCAGGGCCGCCCGCGGCACGCCCGGGAACGGCCCGAGGGGCCCAGGCGACCAGGCGGCGCCCCCGCTCTCGGTGATCCCCGGCGCGACGCCGAAGCACAGCCGCACGGCCTCGGCCAGCCCCTGCCGGGTACCGCGCCGCCGGTGCAGGGCGGTGGCGGTGGCCACCGCGTGGCGGCGCACCTCCACCGGTTCGCCGCCCCCGAGTTCCGCCCCGACCCAGTCCGCCAGCCAGTCGACGAAGTCGGCCGGGGCGAGCGCGGGGTCGAAGTAAGCCTCCAGGCAGTCGAGCACGGTGAACACGGGCGCCAGCATCGCGTCCAGCCCCGTGACGAACCGCTGTGCCAGGTCGTCGTCCGCGTACACGGCGGGCAGGGCCGGGCCCAGCGGATGCGCGGACCGCAGCCCGTCCAGCGCACCGCGCGCGCTCGCGCCGTCGCCGCTCACAGGGCCTCGATCACGCGGACGCGGTGGTCGAAGGGGAAGAGCAGCGCGGACGGGCCGAGGTCGACGCGGTCGGTGGCGTCGCCGCGCCGCCCGGTCAGCGGGTCGGCCGGATGCAGCAGGACCTCGTCGACCAGCTCCACGCCCGGCACCCGCTGGAGGGCCGCGAAGACCTCCCCCGACCGCAGCGAGCGGCCGAACGGCCAGCCCCGGCCGTCCGAACCGCCCGTCAGCGGATCCAGGTACCTGTACAGGGCGTCCAGGGCCTCCTCGCGCACGAGGTCCGCGCCCGCCGCCCGGTAGCCGTGCACGGTGGCCACCACCGTCACCCCCTGGTAGAAGGGCGGGCCGACCGCCAACCGGGTTCCCAGCGGCCGCCGTTCGTCAAGGAAGCCGGTGATCCGGGAGAGCAGCTCGTCGCCCGGCACGAGCTGCTCGAAGCGCAGCCGGCCGCCCCGGTCGGTGACGGCCTGCGGCACGACCAGCACGCGGACCGCGTTCTCCCCGGCGGCGCCCGCCCCCGCGGGCGATTCCGTGCCCGCCGCGAGGCACTGGATGCGGGCCGCCTCCGGGGCCGCCCGCCGGGTCAGCTCCTCGTAGTCCCGCGCGGTCACCGCCCGCTCCTGGGCCCGCAGCGCGATCGGCGCCCGCAGCCGGGCCTCGTCGACGCTCTCCCCGTCGACCCCGCCCCGGGCCGCCTCCCGGTTCTCCACCCGCGCGATGTACGGGATCGAGCTGCGCAGCACCTGGATCGCCCCGCGCGCCACGTTCCCGCCGCGGCCGCCGCCCACCCCGTACCGGGTGGCCCGGACGGCCGCGCCCTTGGCCGGGACCGCCCCGAACTGGCGCAGCGAGCCGTCGGGTTCGCGTACGGCGGGGCCGAAGGCGAGCTCACCGGTGGTCGCGTCCAGTGTGAAGTGCCGGTCCCCGGGGCCGGACGCCGAGAAGTCCGGGACCCCCCGCCACCGCTGCCAGCCCTCCCCGTCCGAGACCTCCAGCAGGACGTCCCCCACCACGGGTACGCGCGCGAGCCGCACCCGGTGCCCCGGTACGCCCTCGGCCTCCCCGAGCGGCTCGTCCCGTACGAACTCGGCGTGCGAGGCCGTGACCGTGCCGCCGATGGTGAACGCCTCGGCGTCCCGCACGGTCGGCGAGGAGGTGTAGAACGGCTGCCCGGCCCGGGGCGCCGTCACCCGGCACCGCACCCAGCCGGCCTCCAGCCCGCCCAGCCGGGACAGGACGTGCCCGGCGGGCAGGTGCAGCACCACCTCGCCCGGCCGGTTCAGCCCGCCCGTGGAGTCGGAGGAGACCTCGCACTCCGTCCAGCCGTCCGGCGTCCACGCCTCCCACACCAGCGGGGGCTGCCGCGGGTCCACGCCCACGCCGTCGACCCGGCTGTCCACCCGCAGCACCGCCGTGCAGCCGGGGACCGCGGCCGACAGCCCGAACAGCAACAGGTCGTCAGGCTGCGGGAGTTCGGTGAACACCGGTACGTCCACACCCGCCCGGACCTCCTGCGAACGGTCCGCCGGAGCGGCCCCCGCGCCCTGGCAGAGCAGGTACGAGAGGGCGCACGGCACCAGGGTCAGATCGCGCTCGGTGGCGAAGACCACCGCCTCGTCGGTCTCCGTGCGCCCGGTGGCGACCTCGGTCCCGGCGGGCAGCACGACGGGCTCCGGCTGCGGCGCGGCCAGCCAGAACGTCACCGGGGCGCGTGCGGCCGAGGGCGGGAACAGGGTGATGCCGAGCAGGTCGAGGAAGGCCAGCTGGTTCTTCTCCGGAACCCGGTTCAGCCGGTAGACCAGCTGGTCGGCCATGTGCGCCACGGCCTCGATCAGGGTGACGCCCGGATCGGAGACGTTGTGGTCGCTCCACTCCGGACAGCGCTGCTGGACGTAGCGCTTCGCGTCGTCCACGAACTGCTGGAAGTGCCGGTCGTCGAGCCGGGGTGCGGGCAGGGCCATCAGTGTCGTCCGCTTTCGCCGTGGGCCTGGGGGTACCGGGTGGGGGACGGCGGGCCGCCGGGTGCGGCCGCCGCGTCACCGGCGCCGTCCACGGCCTCGCCGCCCTCGGCGGGTATCACGTAGAACGGGAAGACGAGGCTGCGCGGGTTGTTGGTGCCGCGCACCGCGTACCGCACGTCGATGTGCAGCACGGCGGGATCGTCCGGCGCGGGGGTCACCGTCACCTCCCGCACCTCGATCCGCGGCTCCCACCGGTCCAGCGCCGTGCGGACCTCGTACCGGATGCGGCCGGCCGTCGCGTCGTCGGCCGGCGCGAAGACCAGGTCGTGCACCGCGCAGCCGAACTCGGGGCGCATCGGCCGCTCCCCGGGGGCCGTCGCCAGGACCAGGCGCATCGCCTCCTCCACCTCGCGGTCCCGCCGGGCCAGCGCGATGGCGCCGCCCGGGTCGGTCCGCATCGGGAAGGCCCAGCCGGCCCCGACGAAGTGCTCGCTCATCTGCTCGTTCCCTTCATTCCCTCGTGTCCCGGTCCGTCTCCCCGTACCGGTCCGCCGGCGCGGACGGACGGGCTCAGAACGGCAGCCCGTTGCGCGTCGTGACGCCGATCAGCGAAACCGTCGCCGCCGTGATGCCGACGTTGCCGACCGCCTGCAGGGCCACCCGCCCCGGCGTCTGCACGTCCACCCCGAGCGTGGTCTTGACGTCCATGCCGAGCCCAGCCTTCAGGTGCAGTCCGCGGCCCGCGCTCAGGTTCAGCGCCCCCCGCGCCGACAGCGTCAGATCGCCGCCGGAGTCCACCTCGACGCCGCGGGCCCCGTGAATGGTCACGGTCCCGTCGCTGCTGACCGTGAGGGTGGTCTGCGCCTCGTTCAGCTGGACCGTCACACCGCCGTCGCCGGTGCGCAGCCGGATGCCGCTCGACGCGCGGGCCGCCCCCGCCCGCTCCAGCAGCTCCACCGTGTGACCGCTGCGCGCCGTCAGCGCCCGCCAGTTGACCTTGCCGGCCGTCGGGTCGACCGCCGGGATGCCGTCGGGTTCGCGGGTCGCCCTGTCCACCCCGTTGTAGAGCCCGGCCAGGACGTACGGGTGCTCCAGCGAGCCGCGGTCGAAGGCGCACAGCACCTCGTCGTTGACGTCCGGCAGCAGCAGCCCGCCGCCACCGGTCCCGCCGAACTGGGCGACCCGGCACCAGCCGCTCTCGTACGTGTCCGAGAGCCAGGGGAAGCGCAGCCGGACGCGGCCCATCCCCAGCGGGTCCTTGACGTTGGTGACCAGTGCCACCGCCACCCCCGGCAGCGGGGCCTCGGGCTCCGCGGCCCCGGTACCGCCCGAGGCCAGCCCGTACAGCGAGCGGAACTGCCGGCCGGAGACGGTCAGCCAGGTGACGTACGGCTGCCCGGAGGCGAACACGTGACGGACACCGGTCGCCGTGTACTTGCCCTCGAACGGGAACCCCGCGCCCTTCACCGCGACCGGCCGGCCCGGCATCAGCCCCGGATTGCCGGTGACCGCCACCTCCAGCTCCGCGAAGGAACCCGCCACGTCGTCCGCGAGCGCACGCGCGGCGTGGGTGACCTCCGAAGGGGCCGTGTAGGGGACGCGGGTGGCGTCCAGCCCGGCCTTCCCGAAGGGCGCCGCGAGCTGGGCCGCGGTGAGGTCCGCCACGATGTGCGCGGTGGTGCCCGCCGGCGCCGGCGCGGCCAGCGGCCGCTTGGTCAGCATGTCCCAGCCGCGCACCGTCACCTGGCCGACCTGCCCGGCGGAGGTCAGCGCGACCCGGCTCTGCAGCGTGTTGTGCCCGAACTCCAGGACGTACGGGCTCTGCAGCGCGGGCGTCGTGTCCGCGGGCGCGCCCGCGGCGGGTGCGAGCGGCGCGAAGTCGAGCTTCCCGTCCGGGTCGAAGGAGAGCCGGACGTCGTTCTCCGCCGCCAGCCGGTTCAGGTAGTCCCAGTCGGTGGTGCCGGGCTGGGTGGCCAGCTCGTACACGGTGGGCGTGGCCGCCACCCTGCCCAGGGCGATCCCGTTGTGGGCGGCGAGGCGGCGCACGATGTCGGAGGCCGTCATCTGCGGGTAGCCCGCGACCCGGCGGTTGCGCAGCAGCCGGTGGCCGGGGTCGTACCCGCGCAGCACCAGGCGGCGCCCGGCGCCCGGCTCGGCGTCCACCTCCATCGCCGTCACCTCCCCGGTGATCAGCGGGGTGCCGCGGACGCCGTCCGTGAACGGGCTGATCACCGCCTTCGAGCCGACGGTGAGCTGCGGGTAGCGCCGGGTCAGGGTGCCGTCGCCGTCGGAGAAGGCCAGAAGGAACGCGGAGGGCACGTTGACGCTCGCGTCCACCCAGCCCTCGGTCAGCAGCGAGGCCAGGGGGTCGGGCAGCACCGAACCGCCCAGGACGACGTGCAGGACGGTGGTGAAGGTGTTCTCGCTCATGCGGCACGCTCCGAGCCGGCGGGGAGGAGGAGTTCGGTCCCGGGGCGCAGCCGCATCGGGTCGTCGATGCCGTTGGCCTCGGCGATCACCCGCCAGCGCGTCGGATCGCCGTACTCGCGCCAGGCCAGCGAGGCGAGCGTGTCACCGGCCACGGTGCGGTGGACGCGGCGGGCCGAGAGGGCGCCCGAGGTCGGGTTCTGGCCCTTGGCGGACGTCGGGATCTCGGTCAGGGCGAGCGAGCACGTGGCGCGCAGCGGAGTGCCGTTCGGGCTGAACAGGGTGTAGGCCGCGCTCGCGTTCGTCACGTACGCCGTGAACTGCACCGTGCTGAACGAGCCCCAGGAGAACTTCACCCAGGGCGGCGACGGGGCCTGTGAGGTGACGCTCTGCTCGGTCACCTCGCAGCAGGAGAGCAGCAGTTCGACCTGCTTCAGCACCGTGCCGGAGCCCGGGGTGCCGGAGGAGTCGAGGAACACGTCGACGCGCAGCTGCGCCGGGCTGACGCCGGTGAACTTGGACGGAGCGCCCCGGGTGTAGGCGACGGCGGGATCGCAGCGCCAGTGGGCGGACCGGGACAGCTGGAGCTGGCGGGGGTTGAACTGGAAGCGCACTTCGCCGAGCAGGCCGCCGACGGACCCCCCGAGGACGGCGGGCGGCTGGTGGACGGCGAGCGAGGCCCGCGACAGCCCCGCGGCGGCGCGGCCGCCGGTGGGGGCCGCCATCTCAGACCCCTCCGGCGTCGGTGAACCCGTGGTGCGCGATCTCCAGGGTCTCGGTGGCGACGGACGGGGACGCCGGGTTCAGGGTCGGGCCCGTCCAGCGCACCGGGAGCACCTCCACCAGGCCCCACTGGGCGACGACGGAGCCGTCGGCGCGCAGGGCGGCGATCTGGGCGGTGGGACGGGTGATGCCGGTGGCGAGGGAGGAGATCCAGGCCGCGACGCGGGCGGTGTCGGCGGTGAGGGGGCGGGTGAGGCGGATGGTGGAGAAGGTGACACGGGTCGGCAGCTGCCAGACGAACCCGTTGTTCCCGCCCTCCTGGTGCTGCTCGATCTCGACCTGGGAGGAGAGCCCGTCGCAGCCGCTGAACAGCCCGAGGTTCTGGCCGTCGATGCTCAGCTTGAAGAAGACCGTGGATCCGGGGTCGGGGGGCGTGGGCATGCGGGACTCTCTGTTCGGGGGCGGGGCGGGGCGGGGCGTTGTGGTGCGGGGCAGGTGTGTACGGAGCGGTCAGCGGTCGCGGAGGCGGCCGAGGCGTTCGCGGTCCCCGCGGAGTTCGGCGCGCAGCAGCCGCGAGAGCGGGGCGACGAGGCGCCGGGCGAGCGCGTCGAGCTCGGCCTGCGGTGGGGGCTGCGACGGGGGCGGTGGTGCGGCGTCCGGGGCGACGGGGTGCGCGGCGCCGGGTGGCGGGGCGGCCGGGGCGGCCTGTACGGGGATGCCGGTCGGCGGGGGCGGGGGCAGTGGCGCCGGTGGTGCGGAGGGTGCCACGGCGGACGGGCGGGGGATCCGTTGCACGGGGACGGCTCTCGGCGGGGCCCCGGGGCCGGGGGGTACTGGGGGCGTGGAGGCGGAGGCGGCCCCCGGGGCGGTGTGCGGGCCGAGTGCGGCGAGCGGGAGGGGCGCCGCACCGGCGGGTACGGCAGAGGTCCGCCGCAGCACGGCGGGAGCCGCGGGCACCGGTTGCGGAGCGGGCCCCGCCGGGGTGATCGGCCGCCCGGAGGCCAGGGGCGCCGGAGCCACGGGTGCACGCTGGATCCGGGGCGGGGGAATCCGTACGGAGGGGAGGGGCAGGGGTGCGGGTCCCGGGGGCGGTGCCGGTGCCGGGGGCGGGGCTTGGGCCGGGGCCGTGGGCTTCGACGGTGCGGGCGCCGGCGGTTGCACGGGAGCCGGGGCCGGCTTGATCGGGGCGCCGATCAGGGGCCTCCGGAGCCTTGCCGGAGACTCCTCGGGCAGGGCGCGCTGCACCCGCCGTACGAGGGGCTTGTGAGTCCCCGTGCCCGACCCCGGGGGAGGAACGGGCACGGGGACGTTGAGGGCTCCTGCGAGGAGCGGTTCGGGGGGCGTCGCAGCCGGCCCTTCAGGGGTGGGTACGGGCTCGGGCAGGGGAACGTCCGGGGAGCCGACGGGCCGGAGCGTCCGCGAGGGCACCACGGGCCGGGGCGCGGAGGTCAGCGGCGAACCGGTGCGCGCGGCCCGCTGCACGACGGATACGGGCCGGGCGGGTTGCGCCGGTCGGGCCGGGCGGTCAGCCGGGGCACCGGCCGGCGCGGACGCCGGGAGGATCCGCGCCCCGGACGCCGCCGGAGCGGGACTCGGGCCCGTCCGCGGCGCGACGGCGGGCGCCGGGGCATCCGCGGAGGGGGTACGGCTGCCAGAGGTCTGCGGCCCGAACCCCGTACGGATCAGCGGCGGCGGGAAGGCGCGCACGCCGTGCTCGGCGTCGGGCGCGGGGACCTGACCGGGCGGGTGCTCGGCAGCGTTCGTAGGCGAAGTGCCGTCGCCCTTGGCCGCGTTGCCGTGGTCGGCGCCTCGCGTGACCCCGGCGCGGGGTGCCTGCGGCGCGTGGGCGCGCTGGACCGTGTTCCGGGCCGGCTCGGTGGTACCCGGTGCGGCTGGCGCCGGGGACGCCGTCGCGCGCCGCACGGGGGAAGCCGGTGCCGGTGCCGGTGTTCCGGCCCGGCCGGGTTCCGGGGCCGCGGAGGGTACGGGGGAGGCCCCGGGCCGGGGTGCGGCCGGGTCGGCGCGGTGTACGGGGGGTACGGGGGCGGGGGTCGCAGCTCCGCGAGGCGGCGTGGACGCTGCCGCTGCGGGGGCTGCCGTGGGCTCGTGGGTGGCGGCCTGAGGGGACGTGGGGCGGGGCCGTGCCGTGGTCTCGGGGTGGGGTGCCGCGGCGGCGGTGCGTTGTACGGGGTGCGGGGGAGCTGCGGTTGCAGCGCCCGGGGTGGGTGGCGGTGTGGCGGACGTGGGGGTGTGTGCCGTACGGGGTGCAGGGGAAGCGGCCGCTGCGCGTGCGGGGGACGGGTCCGGTGCCGGAGCTGCGGGGGTGGCCATGGGCCTCGGGGTGGTGGCCGGAGGTGGGGTCGTGGGGCGTGGCGTGGCCGTGTTCCCGGTCGGGGGTGGCGCGTGTGGGGCGGTTCCGGGCTGGGGGGTCGCGGCGGCGGCCCGCTGTACGGGGTGCGGGGGAGCTGCGGTTGCAGCGCCCGGGGTGGGTGGCGGTGTGGCGGACGTGGGGGCTGTGCCGTTCGGGCAATGCGCGGCGGGGGTGTGTGCCGTACCGGGCGCCCGGGAAGCGGCCGCTGTGGCGGCGGGGTACGGGAGCGGAGGAGGCGGCGCCGTCGAGGTGGCTTCGGTCGTCGGTGCGCGGTCCGGAGCCGGAGCTGGGGACGGAGCTGGGGACGAAGCCGGGGCTGGGGCCGGAGAGGGAGCCGGGGCCGTCGCCCGCGTAGGGGCGGGGCTCGCGGGGCGGGGGGACGAGGTGAAGGTCGCGCTGCCGGCGCCGGACATCGCCGGGCGGTCCGGGGCCGAGGACACCGCCGGGGCTGTCGGCGCGGGCGTGAAGGACGCGGCCGCCGGGGCGGCTTCGGCCGGTGGGGCGCGGTGGGGCGTCGGGGGTGGCGGGGTGGCGGTGGGGGCCGCGGGTAGCGGCTTCGGGGGGTGAGGGGGCGTTCCCGCCAAGGGCAGGCGTTGCAGGGTCGGGGCGACGGAACGCGGGGCCGGGCCCGGACCCGGGAGGACCGGTACGAGGGCGTCCAGGAGCAGGCCGGACGGAGCCGACGGCGCGACGGCGTGCCCCATCACGTTGCTGAAGGCCAGGGTCTGCCGTGTCGCCAGGGACATGGGGAAGTTCCGGTCGGCCGTCAGCCGCGGCACGCCCAGCACCCGCTGGACCGGCGCCGTGGCCGCCCACCCGCCGTCCGGGAGCGGTCCGGCCGCGTCCGTGACCTCGTCCACGGCGGCGACTCCGGTCCCGGCCGGTCCCGCCGGCGTTCCCGTACCGTCCACCGCGCGGTCCCGCCCGCGACGGCGTCGTCCGAACAGTCCCATCGTCCTCCCCTTTCCCTTCCGGTTCACCGTGCCGCCGCTGTTCCCGCTACGCTTCCTCCCATCGCGCCACCCGCCGTACGTACGCCTGCCGGTCCGCGTGTTCGAGGTCGAGGATCGTGTCCAGGTCCCAGTGGAGGTGGTAGGCCAGGTACGCGGTCTCCTCCTCGATCCGGTCGGCCGCGTACGTCACGATTCCCCCAGGCGGCTCCCGGCCAGCTCGACTTCGAACGCGCCCTCGCAGTGCGGACACGACACGGCCGCACGGGTGTGGCCCTCCGCGTTGATCCGCCGGTAGAAGTCCTGGAGGAAGGCGAGGTCGGAGGCGAACATGTTCTCCACCGTCCCGTCGTGCACCGCCGCCAGCGTGCCGAGCCGCGTGATCACGCGGCCCAGCAGCACCACCGACAGGTACGCCGGGTTCTCGCGCACCCGGACGTCCCGCAGCGGGACCAGCTCGTCGCGGGCCGTGGCCAGCCGCATCGAGCCGTTCCGGTGCACGCCGCCGGACTCGTCCACGAAACCGCGCGGCAGCTCGAACTCGAACTCCGTGCGCAGCGGCTCCCGTACGGCGGTACCCGGGCCGCCGACGCCCGCACCGGACGGGTGCCCGCCCGCCGGGGCGGTGGCCGGCCCGTGTCCCGCGACCGGCCCGTACGCCTGCCCCTGTGCCTGTGCCTGTCCCTGCCCTGGTCCCTGGCGTCGCATTACTCGATGACCAGCTCTTCGAAGGTGATGGTGACCTGCTCGGTGAGCGCCGATGCGGCGCCCGCCTTCACCGAGCTGACCTCCACCTTGGAGCACCAGGCATTGCGCAGGTTGTAGCGGCGTACCGGGTTGTCCTGGTAATCCATCATCATGATCGTGGCGTTCTTCCGGGCGGAGCCCATGTCGCCGTTGATCGAGGCGCTGATCCACTCGGTGAACGCGCTCGACTGGGTCGCGCCCCGTGTCACCGAGCACTGTCCGGCCTTCTTCACGCCGGGCAGCTTCTTGATGACGGGCCTGCCGTCCGCCGAGACCTGCTGGTACTCGATGACGTCCTGTTCCATGGACAGGCTGCTGACTTCTTGCAGGAACTCGACCATGACACCGTCGATCTGAAGGCCGAAATTGTGTGAGGTGAGTGCGTCACCCGGCTGAAGGGACATGCGGGGCTTCTCCTTGTACGGGGGTGAGTGGCGTGTGGGGAGTGTGCGGCGTGCGCGGTGAGCGGGCGGTCAGGCGCCGGGCTCTCGGCGGGAGGGGCCTATTCCTCCAACTCCCCGCCGCCGCCCGAGAACTGCGCCAGCCGGAACACCACGAACTCGGCCGGCTTGACCGGTGCGATGCCGATCTCGCACACCACCCGCCCGAGGTCCACGGACTCGACGGGGTTGGTCTCCGCGTCGCACTTCACGTAGAACGCGTCCTCGGGCCGCTGGCCGAACAGGGCGCCGGAACGCCACTCGTTGACGAGGAAGGCCGAGATGTTGCGGCGGATCCGCGCCCACAGCGCCTGGTCGTTGGGCTCGAACACCACCCACTGGGTGCCGATCAGGATCGACTCCTCCAGGTAGTTGAAGTAGCGGCGCACGTTCAGGTAGCGCCACGCCGGGTCGGAGGCCAGGGTGCGCGCACCCCACACGCGGATGCCGCGGCCCGGAAAGGCGCGGATGCAGTTCACGCCGACGGGGTTGAGCAGGTCCTGCTCGCCGCGGGTGATCTGGAGCTCCAGGTCGACGGCGCCGCGCACGACCTCGTTGGCCGGCGCCTTGTGCACGCCGCGCTCGGCGTCGTTGCGGGCCCATACGCCGGCCATGTGGCCGGAGGGCGGGACCACCTTGGTCTGCCCGCTCGACGGGTCGAAGACCTTGATCCACGGGTAGTAGAGCGCGGCGTAGCGGGAGTCGTAACCGGTCACCTCCATGCGCCACTTGCGAATGTCGCGGGCGTTCAGCCCGGGCGGCGGGTCGAGGACCGCCATGCGGTCGCCCATCAGCTCGCAGTGCGCGACCATGCCGAGCTGAACGGCCTTGACCTGCTCCAGGTCGATCAGGCCCTGCTGGTAGGCGGCCATGAGGTCCGGGACGGCCACCATGTTGATCTCGTCCAGGGCCTCCAGGCCGCCGAATCCGGTGCGGTCGGCGGAGTCCCCGATGAACTGCGCGGACTCCAGCGGTCCTTCCCCGGAGGACTGCGCGGCCCCCGACGGGGCCGTGGCGGAGGACGCGGGCAGCACGACCGGTGCCGGCACGGCCAGGGTGAGGGTCTGCGCCTCGGGCCGGGCCTGCGCCCCACCCGGCGCGGACTCCTCGACCACGATGGTCTTCGACCGCTGACGGATCTGGGTGACGACGTAGTTGCGTGCCGACTTCCGCGCGCTGACGTCGAAGTCCTCGACGAGCGTGTCGCCGTCCTTGACCAGCAGCTTGAAGCGGTCGGCGCCGCCCTCGCCCTCGACGTCCTGGACCTCGACGGTCAGCGTCCCGCCGTCGGCCCGGCCCGCGGCGAGCGCCGCCACCTTGAACGCGCCGAGCGCGACGGCCTCGCCGACCGCGATCCCCTGCGGAGCGGAGGCCCCGGCCGCTCCGGCGGCGGACGCGGCGGCCGGGCTGGATGCGGCGGCCGGGCGTCCGCCGTCCGCGGACGCCGGCCGGCCGGCCGCGGGGGCGCCGCCCACCCGGACGACGTACGCCGCCGTGCCGCCGTTGTTGAAGAACCCGTACACGGAGTGAGCCAGGTAGCAGCCGTCCGTGAAATCACCGAACTCGGCGACGTACTGCGACCAGTTGGTCACCAGCGTCGGCTCGTTCAGCGGCCCGTGGGGAGCCAGCCCCACGAAGGCGGCGACGGAGGTCCCCACTCCCTCGATGGGCCGGGACCCGCCGGCGACCTCTTCCACATAGACGCCGGGGGACAGGTAGGTGGGCACGCGGTGATCTCCTCGCGGTGGTGGGACGGGCCGGTTCCGCTGGTCAATCCGACCTTCGCCCATCCGCCCACCGCTGCGGGAGGACCGGGCGGACGGAGTCGGGGGCAGCCCGGGCTGCCCGCCCGTACCCCCCGCACCCGGCCGAAGTAACGTGGCCCCCGGCCGTGGTGGGGCGGATCGGGGGGCGCGTGACGCAGGAGCAGGGCGTGGGAGACGCGGCGGGCCTGCGGTTCCGGCTGCTCGGGCCGATGACCGCCCGGGTGCCCGGCGGGGCACCGCTGGCCCTGGGATCGAACCAGCAGCGGGCCCTGCTCGCCGTCCTGCTCCTGCGGCGCGGGCGTGCCGCGCCGATGGCCGTACTCCAGGACGCCCTCTGGGGCGAGCGGGTGCCGCCGCGCGCCGTGGGCACCCTGCGCACGTACGTGTCCCGGCTGCGCTCCCTCTTCGAGCCGGACCGGCCCGCCCGCGCCCCGGCCAGGCTCCTGCTGTCCGCCCCCGACGGCTACGCCCTGCGGCTGCGCCACCCGGTCCTGGACATGGACCAGTTCGAGCGGGGTCTCGCCGACGCCGCCCGGCTGCGCACCGCCGGTGACACCCGCGAGGCGTACCGCACCCTCGGTGACGCGCTCGGACTCTGGTCGGGCACGCCGTTCGCCGGGCTCCCCGGCCCGTACGCCGAGGCGCAGCGGGACCGGCTCACCGAACTGTGGCTGACCGCCCGAGAGGACCACTTCCACAGCGCCCTGGAACTCGGCCTCGACCGCGACATCGCGGCCGTCGCGGCCCTGCGCGCCTTCGCCGCCGAGCACCCGCTGCGCGAGAGGACCCAGGCCCTGCTCATGCTCGCGCTGCACCGCGCGGGCCGCTCCGGTGAGGCCCTCGCGGTGTACGAGGTCACCCGCAAGATCCTCGACCTGGAACTCGGGGTCCCGCCCGGGCCCGAACTGGCAGCGCTAAACCGCAGGTTGCGGGCCAGGGACGCCGCCGGTGGACCGGGCGCGGTCCGGCCGGGAACGGAATCCCCGCCCGCGGCGGCCCCGGGAAGGGAGCGCGCGACATCCGGCGCGGCGTCCGCGCCCACGTTCCCCTTCATCGCGGCGGGCCCGCCCGCCCCGGCAGCACCCTCTGCCCCGGCGGCCCCCCTCGCTCCCGCGGTCCCCCTCGCTCCCGCGGTCCCCCTCGCTCCCGCGGCCCCCCTCGCTCCCGCGGTCCCGTTCGCCGGTCGGGCCGCGGAGACCGGCCTGCTCGCGCGGCTGCTCACCAGCGGGGCCGACGCCGTGCCCGTGGCCGTGCTCACCGGCATGCCCGGCATCGGCAAGACGGCCCTGGCCGAACACGTCGCCGAGCTGGTCCGCGGCTCCTTCCCCGACGGCGTGCTCCGGGCCTGCCTGCGCGGCGGCGCCGCCGAGGCGCTGGCCCGGCTCGTACAGGCGCTCGGCGTACCACGTCCCGAGGTGCCCGACGGTCTGGAGGCCCGGGCGGCGCTCTACCGCTCGCTCCTGGCCGGGCGGCGCGTGCTCGCCCTCCTGGACGACGCGCACGACACCGCCGGGCTGCTCCCGCTGCTGCCCGGGACCCCGGGCTGCGCCGCGCTCGTCACGAGCACCGGGCGGGGTCTGCTCGTACCCGGGGCGCGCCTGGTCGACGTCCGGGAACTCGACGGGGCGGCCGCCCTGCGGCTCCTGGCGGCTGCCGCCGGGCCGGTGCGCCCGACAGGGGAGTCCGCGGCGCTGCGCGCCCTCGCCGGCCGGTGCTCCGGACTGCCGCTCGCCCTGTACCTGGCCGGCCGGCGGCTGAGCCTGGACCCCGCGCTCCCGGCGGCCGCCCTCGCGTCCGCGGACGGCCCCCGGCTGCTCGCCGCGCTGCGGGCCGACGGGGTCGCCGTCGAGGACCGGCTGCGCCGCTGCCACTCCCGCCTGACGCCGGCCGCCGCCCGGGCGCTCCGTGCCACGGCGGCGGCGCCCGACGCCTTCGGGCACGCGTGGGCCGCCGACGTGACCGGTGTCTCCGAGGCCGGGACGGCCGACGCGATCGACGAGCTCGTCGACTCGGGCCTGCTGCAGCCCGGCGCCTCGGGCAGCTACCGCTACCACCCGCTGGTCCGCGAGTTCGCCCGACAGACCCCCGCCCCCTCCGCGCACTGACACGCTCGGGTGGTCCGTACGGGCAGCCGGGTGTGCCCCCGGTCCGGCACGTTCGGGCACCGATCGGCCCGCCCGTGCCGCCTAGCCTTCCCGCATGACGATGTGGACCACTCTCGATCCGGCCGCCGTGGCCGTCGACCCCGGCGGCCGGACCACGGCCCGCCTGCGGGTGCGCAACACCGGGGACACGGTGGAGGAGTACCGGATCTCGATCGTGGGCGCCCCCGCCGGCTGGGCCCGGGTCGAACCGGGCACCCTGCGGCTCTACCCGGGCAGCGAGGGCAGCGCGGAGATCGACTTCGCACCGCCGCGTTCCCCCGACGCGCCGGCGGGACCCGCTCCGTTCGGGATCCTCGTCGAACCGCGCGAGCACCCCGGGCAGCGGGACGTCGTCGAAGGCCGGGTCACCGTCACCCCCTTCACCGAACTGCGCGCCGAACTGGTGCCGCCGAGCCTCGTCGGGCGCTTCCGCGGACGCGCCGCCGTCGCCGTGGACAACCTCGGCAACACCCCGCTCACCGCCTCGCTCACCGCCCGCGACGAGTCCGGCCGGCTCGCCTTCGATATCCGGCCGAACGCGGTGCAGGCGGCCCCGGGCCGGGCGGTCTTCGCCGACCTGGAGGTCCGGCCGCAGTCGGTCAGCTGGACCGGCCGCACCGAGACGCACCGTACGACCGTGACGGTCCGCCGCTCCGGGGACGCCGGAGACCTGGAGCTGACCGGGGACTTCGAGCAGCGTCCGGTACTCCCCGGCTGGCTGCTCCTCGCCGGGGGCCTGCTGGTCACCGGGGCGGTCGCCTTCGCCGTGCTCTGGTTCGGGTTCGCCCCGAAGGTGAACTCGGCCACGGGCGAGAGGAAGACGGAGGCCGGGGCCGTGCTGCCCGACCCCCTCGGCGGGCAGACCCCGCTGCCCTCCGCGCCCGCCCCGCCCCCGGACCCGCTCACCGGCGGCGCCCTCCCGGATGGTGACCCGGGGGCCGGCGGCGCGGGCGGCGCCGGCGCCGGGACCGGCGCCGCCCCCGGCGGTGGCGGCGGGGGCGGCGCGGGCGGTGGCGGTGGCGGAACCCCGGCGGGCGGCGGCGGGGGAGCGCCGCCGCCCCCGGCCGGGAACCCGCAGGCCGCGAAGCAGGGGCCGCCCTGGCGGGCCGGCTACCAGGCCGACGTCGCGGTCCACTTCGCCCAGCTGCGGCTGGCGTTCCTCGGGAACAACGCCTGCACGTTGAAGGGGCAGTGGAAGGAGGGCGTGATCGACCCGCAGACCGAGGCCTCGCTCATCTGCTACCAGAAGGCCGTCATGGCCGACCAGAAGACCACCCGCGTCCTCACGGCCACCGACCAGCTCGGCACGCTCGGCAGGGCCACCCTCGCCTCCATGTGGATGCAGGGCGTCACCGCCGACCGGCTGACCAGCGGGTCGAAGAACTTCGAGGTCACCCGGCTCGACGCGGCGCTGCGCTGGGCGACCCAGGCCACCATCTCCGACAACGACCTCCAAGCGGACCGGGCCTTCGCGCAGCTGGGCGTCGACTACTTCAAGGCGGGCGGCAAGAACGGCGCGCCGACCGCCTCGGACACCAAGATCCGCGACCGGGTCCGCGCGTACCAGCAGTCGGTGAACCTCCCCGTGACGGGCGTCGCCGACGGGCGGACCGTCAACGCCCTGCTGGGCGGTTCGGTCAACGGAACCGGCCGCCCGGGCCGCTGAACCGCCAGGTTCCCCCACGCACGCGGTAAGTCCGCAGGGCGTCAGGCGTAGTCCCCGGTGGTGCGCACCGCGCCGAACCGGGGGAAGATCCGCCGCACGGTGAGGTCGTGCTCCTCGGCCTCGAACCCGGACATGGCGTCCGCGACGAACTCCACCTCGTAGCCGTGGTCGCTCGCCGCCCGCGCGCTGGACTCCACGCCCATCGTGGTGACCAGCCCGCCGAACACCAGCGTGTCCACGCCGAGGGCGCGCAGCCGGGCGTCGAGGTCGGTGCCGTGGAACGCGCCGACGGTCCGCTTGACGACCAGCACGTCGCCCGGCCGGGCGAGATCGTCGGCGAAGCCGCTGCCGGGAGGCTGTTCGGCCACGTTCGGCCGTTCCACGCGGACCAGCACCACCGGGCGGCCGGCGGCCCGGAAGGCGTCGGCGAGCCGGAGGCAGCGGGCCAGCACCTCCTCACCGGAGTGCGGCGCGAGGGGGAGGGCCACGATGCGGGGCATCAGGTCGACGAGGATCAGCGCGGACGTCACCGGGGGATGTTAACCGCACCGCCGGCGCTGCGGAGCGGATCCCGGCGCCCCAACCGCTGCCCGTCCCCGCCCGGCGCGGTCACCGCGGTCAGCGGAGGATCCTGTGCTCCGCCCAGAACGGGCCGAGGTCCTCCGTCGTCGCCGCCTGCGCCGCGCGCACGAAGTCCGCGGTGGTGGCCACGCCCTGCCAGTGGTCCCGTACGTAGCCGCGCAGCGGGGCCGCCATCGCCGGCGCCCCCAGGGCGCGTTCCAGGTCGTGCAGGGCGCACGACCCGCGCCGGTACACGACGCCGGTGTACTCGGTGCGGCGGAGCACCGCGGTGGCAGGCGGGACGGAGACGGCGCTCAGGCGCGGTCGGTCTGCGCGTGGAGCACTGCTCCGCGTACTGCTGCCGTTCCAACGTTCCCCTCGGTGATCCGAAGCGACACTCCGCGGAGCGTCCCCCGCTCCTGTCGTCGGTCGCCGGGTCACGATCGCGCAGGTCAACGGCTGCTCGTCCGGACGGGCACGCGGCCGCCGCGCGGGGCCGGACCGGTCCTGCGCGCGGACGAGGGGCACCGCCGACATCCACGAAGTCCTGCCGCCGGTCCTCGCCGGCATCCTGGTGTGGGAGATGGCACTCCTCGACGTGATCACCGGTTCCTACGGCCAGGTCCCCCCGGGAGCCCGGGCGGCCTTCATCCTCGGTGCCCCCGTCACGGTGACGGCCCTGTCCTGCTGGGAGCTGTACCGGCTGCGGCGTTACCACGGGCTCACGCTCCGCACGGCCCTGCGCCGCTGACACCGCGCGTTCCGGTTCGCGTGATCCTCCTGACCAACTCGGGGCGGGATACGGAGGAGTCCCCAAAAGGGAAGCCCGCTCCGGGGCAGTCCGTTCTAACCAACACCCTTGCGCAGTAAGGGGCTTGCGGTGATGCGAAGGGGCTCCGGTGTGCGCGGCACCGGGCCCGTCCGCCGGGCACACCACGGCGGTACCGAGCGCGCCGGCCGCTGCCGTCCGCGCGTCTCCCCGCCGGGCACTCGTTTGCCTGCGGCCGTGCGAGCGTGCACACTTGCGCGAATTCCGGTCGGGCGCAGCGTCGCACCTCATGACGGATACGCCCGGAAACCGACGTGCGGGTCATCAGCAAGCCAATCGGGAGCACGTGTTGAGTACATCGGGCACTGCCCGCCAGCAGCATCTCCGAACCCTGAGCGACGGGCAGCTCTGCGCCCTGCTGCGCGGGCACACCGACGAGCCCGACGCCGAAAGCGTCGCCGACGTCGGCGACGTGATGGGCGAGGTGTTCGCCCGTCACCACTCCTCGGTGCTCGCCTACGCCCGTACGTGCTGCCGGGACCTGTCCACCGCCCAGGACCTCGCCGCCGAGGCCTTCGCCCGGACCTACCGGGCCGTCGCCTGGGGTGCCGGACCCGAGTACGCCTGGCGGCCGTACCTGCTGACCTGCGTGCGCCGCCTGGCGGCCGCCTGGGCACGGGAGGGCGCCCGTACGCAGCTGTCCGACGACTTCGAGGAATGGGCCGCCCGCCTCGCGGACGGCCAGGACGCCGAGGAGGCCGTGTTCTCGGCGGAGGAGGAATCGCTCGTCCTGCGCGCCTACCGGTCGCTGCCGGAACGCTGGCAGGCCGTGCTCTGGCACGCCGTCGTCGAGCACGAGCCGGCGGCCGAGACCGCCGGACGCCTCGGGATATCGGCGGGCGGCGTCGGCTCCCTGGTCGCGCGTGCACGGGAGGGCCTGCGGGAGGCCTACCTGCGCGCCCACCTGGCCCGGACCGCGAGCGACGAGTGCCGGCACTACGGGGGCCAGCTCGCCGCCACGCTCCGCCGCCCGGGCAAGCGGCTCACCCGCGACCTGGGACGCCACCTCCAGGCGTGCGACGGCTGCGCCCGGGCCGAGCGCGACCTGCGCGACGTCAACGGCCGCCTGGGCGTGCTGCTGGTGGGCGGGATCCTGCTGTGGAACCCGGCCGCCTTCCTGTCGACCCTGGGCGGGAACGGCACCCACCTCACCGCGGGCACGCTCAACGGGGTCCAGCTCGCCGGGGCCCGGGCCGGCGCCGCGAAATGGGCCGTGGCGGTGGCCGTGGCGGGAACCACGGTCACGGTGGTCGGCCTGCTCCCGGGCGACGCGGGCCCCGGTACGTCCGACCGGGCCGCCGCACCCGCCCGTACGGCCGCGGCCCCGGCCGGCCCGCTCCCGGCGGCGACACCGGTCGTGGCCATCGGCGTCCCCGCGTCCGGAACCGCCCCATCCCCGCCCACCGCCACCCCGCTCCCCTCCGGCTCCGCATCGGCCACCGGGTCGGCCACCGCCCCGCCCACCTCGGCGTCGCCCTCGCCGGCTCCCGCCGGCAGCACCCTGGTCAACGTCGGCTCGGGGCTCTGCGTCGGTCTCGGCGGAGCCGGGTCCGACCTCCGCGTGCAACTGGAGAAGTGCACCGGAAAGGCCTCCCAGAGCTGGCAGCGCCTGCCGGGCCGTCACCACACCCACCAGCTCCGCAACGCGGACACCGGAACCTGCCTCGACGGAACCACCGGCGGCGGGAACCTCGTCGGGGTCACCCTGCGGCCCTGCCGCGCCGGCGCGGACAGCGCGAGCCAGCTCTGGCGGTTCGTGCCGGACGCCCGGGGAGACGCGTACCGCATCTGGTTCGTGCCGAGGGTCGCGCACAGCGACTACTCCGACCACTTGCTGGGCCCGCGGAACTGGCCCAGGGCCGACCCGCCGCGTCCGGGCTCGGAGCTGGTGCACCTGCCCAACTACTACAACTCCGTCAACCTCCTCTTCGCCCTGGGGTGAACCCGCGCCCGGACCGGCCGCATCGATGTCGCTGGATCCCGGCCGGTGCGCTGCCGGGATGGCTAGCATGAGGGAATGGGGCTCGCCCCGTGACCGCTGGGGGAAGAGGACATGTGGTGCTGAGCAGGTCGTCGGACGGCATGCCCCGGAAGCTGCGCAAGGCCCTCAAGGCGGTCGAGCAGCGGTTCGGGCCGACCGGACCCGCCGGCAAGGACCTCGACCGGGCCGCCGCCGCGTACGGACAGGCGCTGACGGAAGCCCTCGGCCACGACGACGCGCTGGCCCTGCGGCTCTTCGAACAGTACGACGCCCGGCTGCCCGCCCAGGGGTACCCGCGGGCCTTCGGCCCGGCCGAGCGGGCGGTGCTGCGCGCCGCGGCCGGCCGAGGCGAACGGTCCGTACTGACCGTGGTCTCCGGGGTGGCCGGCCGCCTGGGCGAGCGTGAACTGGAGCGCTCCGCCTACGGATCGCTGTCCGTACGGATCGCCGAGAGCGACGACGCCGACACGCTCGTCTCGCTGCTGCGCGCCCGGCAGGAGGCCGGCCTGCTCGACATCGCCCTGACGACCGACGCGTTACGGGCGTACACCGCACGTGCCGCGCTCGCGCACGACGGAGCGCTCTGGTCGGCGTTCTTCGCCCACCTCGCCGACCCCCTCCTGCCGGACCTGTTCCCCGTACGCCTCTTCCTGGGCCGGGGAGCCGACGCCGTACGGCTGGCCGACACCGAGGTCCGCAAACGGGAGGCGCTGGAATGCTGCGCCGCCTCCCCCCGGCTGGACGACGTACGGGCCGGGCTGGTGCTCGCCCGGTCGCCGGGCGCCGACGCCTCCGACCAGGTACGGCTCCTCGACGAGCGGGCCGGAGACCTGCTCCGCGCGGCCGGCCGGCCGGACGAGGCCCTGCCGCACTACGAACGGGCCGGGTGCCGCGACCGGGTGAGCCGCTGCCATGAGGAACTCGGCCATCCACACGCCGCGTTGGACACCTGTCCGGAGGACGAGCCGGAGCGGATCGCGGCCCTGGCCGCGGCCTGCCGCCCCGGCATCGACGCCGCCGTCGAGCGCGGCGAGCGCGGTGAGGCCGTACGACTCGTCTCGGTGGTCCTCCAGCACCTCGGCCGGGCCGCGCCGGCCGAGGCCGTGGCCCGCGAGGAGGAGGAGCTGCGCAGCCTGCGCGCCGCCGCCGTGGCGGTCGAACGGCGCCGCCTGGACGCCGCGTTGCACCTGGCCCCGGACTCCGGCGGCCGGGCCGCCGTACACCGGGAGTGGAGCCTGTTCGAGGAGGCCGCCGCGGAGCCCGTGGAGGCGGCCCGGCACGCCGAGGACTCCGGCGACCTGTACCGCGCACACCGCCTGTACCGCGCGGCCGAACGGTTCGGCGACGCGGACCGGGTCCTCAAGGACGAGGACTCCCCCCAGGGGCGGGCGGCGCGCGCCGCGGCCCGCGAGGCCGGCGGAGACCTGCTCGGCGCCGCGCGCCTGCACGAGCAGGACGGCCGCCACGAGGAAGCCGTGGCGCTCTACGCCCGTGCCGGAGACCCGGCGGCGGCCGCCCGCGGCCTCATCCGGTGGAAGGGCGAGGAGGCCATCGAGGACCCCCGGCTGAGCGGATTCCTGCGCCGGGCGGGCGACGTCGGCGAACTCGTACGCCGCTGCCTGGACGCCGTGGAACTGCGCGGACGCGACTCGGCGGCCGTCGAGGTCCTGCGCTCGCTGGTGGAACGCGAGGACACCGCCGTACCCGAACTGCTCCGCGGCCGGGTGCGCGAGGTGCTGGACTCGGTCGGGGCCGTCGGCCGGGGCGCGTTCGAGGAGCGGGCCGGGGCGTGGGTGGAGAGCGCACGGGCCGAAGTGGACCGCCGGTTCGCCCCGGTCTGGGGCCTGGACCTGGGAACCCACTCCTGCGTCGCGGCCCTCTACGACAGCCGCACCGGGCAGCCGGTCATCTGCCCGGACGGCCCCGGCACCCAGTTCGCCTCGACGCTGAGCCTCACCGAACAGGGCGAGGAGATCGTCGGGCTGACCGGTGACCAGGTCCTCGCCCCCTGGGTGGTCGGCCACATCAGCGCCGCCAAGCGCCGCATGGGCGACAACATCTCCTTCCGCATCCGCGACCGCGCGTACCGGCCGGAGGAGGTGGCCGCCCGCCTGATCCGGCACGCCAGGAGCCTGGTCGAGAAGCTCCTCGTCGAGCAGGTCCGCGAGAGGGTCGCCGGGCTGGCCCGGGCCGAGCTCGGGCAGGTCAGGGACGAGTGGCTGGACTGGGCGGCCGAGCGCCACGACTTCACCGTCGACCGCCCCCGGGTCATCCTCACCATCCCCGCCTACTTCCTCAACAACGCCAAGCGCGCCACGCGCGACGCCTGCGAGATCGCCGGGGTGACCCCCGTGCAACTGATCCACGAACCGACCGCCGCCTGCATGGCCGCCGCCTCGCAGCGCCGGCTCCAGGACACCGTCGCCGTGGTGGACCTGGGAGCGGGCACCCTCGACATCAGCGCCATCGGGGTCACCGAGAACATCTACGACGTCGAGCAGATCGTCGGCGACAACCAGTACGGCGGCCAGGACTTCGACCACATCATCACCAAGTACCTGGCCGAACGGCTGCGCACCCGCGGCCTGGAGGTCCCGGCCACCGGCCGGGCCCGGCGCAGGCTGGAACTGGCCGCCGAACACCTCAAGATCGCGCTGTCCGCGCAGAGCGAGGCGGAGTACACCCTCAACGCCTTCCTCGGCGAGCCGGAGGTACGCGTGGAACTGACCCGGGCGGAGCTCGCCCGGATCCTCGCCGACTCGCTGGCCACGCTGCGCGAGGTCTGCGAACGGATGAAGGCGGAGGTGTTCGGCGGGGTCGACCACCTGGTCCTCGTCGGCGGCCCCATGCTCTCGCCGCTGGTCAGCGCAATCGTGGAGGAGGTCTTCGGGCTCAGGCGCACCGTGCTGGCGGACGCCCGGACCGCCGTGGCCTACGGCGCGGCCCTCCAGGGGGCGGTGCGCTCCGGATACCTCAAGAACGCCCTGCTGATGGACGTCACGCCGTTCCCCCTCGGCATCGCGGTGCGGCAGGAGAACGGCGAACTGGGCTTCTCAGAACTGCTGCAGCGCAACACGACCATCCCGACCAAGCGGTCGAGCATGTACACCACGGTCCGCGACAACCAGCCGGAAGTGCTGATCGAGGTCTACAACGGGCAGATCGACCCGCGCTCGAAGATCGGGGTCGTCCCGCTGACCAACATCCCGCCCCTGCCCAAGGGCAAGCCCGCGATCGAGGTGACCTTCGAGTTCGACGCCAGCTGCGTCCTGACGGTCACCGCCAGGGACACGGGCAACGGCAACTGCAAGGCCGTCGACTTCACGGACACCACCCTGCTCTCACCGCGGGAGATCAAGGCGATGGCCGAACGGCACACCGGACAGCGCGAACTGGAGGAGCTCCTGCGCACACTGCGGACGCTCGCGGACGAGGCCGCGGCCCTGGAGGAGAGCGAGCCGGCGTGCCGGGAGTTCCGGGAACGGCTCGCCGGCCTGCGGCCCTCCCGGCAGCCCCTCGACGAGGCCACCCAGCGGATGCTGGCCGAGATGTACGGCCCCGAGGCGGCCGAGATGGAGGGCGAACTGCTCTCCCTGCGGGCCCCGTTGCGCGACCTGCTGGCCACCGTACGGGAGTACCTCGACCAGCCGGGCTCAGCATCCCGGATCCCCGCGGGACGCCATCTCGCCGGACTGCTCGGCGAACACCTCGGGCGGATGCGGCAGGGCATGGCGCGGATGGCGGTCTGGAACGACGTACTGGCCGCGCTCGCCGCGGCCGACGCCGACCCGCTCCAGCGCTTCCGGGCGCTGCACGACGCGGGCGACCACGGGCGGGCGCTGCGCGCGCTCGGCGAACTCACCGAGCCGCTGACGGAGCCGGAGGACCTGCGCAGGCGGCTGCGCTGCCTGGCCGGAGACGGCGACGTCGAGGGCTACCGGCGGAGCCTGCTCGCCGACGCGGCCGCGCTGTCGGCGCTCGTCCTGGACCCCGAACACCCGGAGCGCTTCGTGGCGGCGGCCGCGTCCGCCCTCGTCCGGGTGGACCACGGGGACGGTACGCCGGGGAGCGGGTTCCTCATCTCCGACCGCCACGTGCTGACCAGCCGGAAGCGGCTGACGCGGGGAGAGACGCCGACGACCGTGCACCTGGCGGGGGGCGAGCGGTTCGTACGGCGGACCTTCCTGTCCGACTCGGCCGCCGTCGACACCGCGGTGCTGCTGCTGGCGGAACCGGTGTCGGAGCGGCCGCTGCGCCTGGGCTTCCCCCGGCTCACCCACATCGGTGACCTGGTCTGGGCGGCCGCGCCGGACGACGTCCTGATCCCCGGGATCGTGGAGAAGTTCGAGCCGTTCCCGGAGCACGGACTCCAGCTGTACAAGACCGACCTGCGGCTGCCGCCCGAGGCCGCCGGCGGGCCCCTGCTCAACGAACTGGGCGAGGTGGTCGGCGTGCTGGTGCTGCGGAGCGAGGAACTGCCCGCGTTCGCCGTGACCGTCGACTCGCTGGCCCCGCTGCTGGCGAGCGCCGGCTTCGGGCTGACCGGCGCGGCCGGCGGGGACGGTTGGTGAGCACGGCCGCCACGGGGGAGGCCGGGGACGGCCGCCTGTTCGGCGACCGCTACCGGCTGCGGGTGCTGCTCGGGGCGGGCGGCATGGGCGAGGTGTGGCGGGCGGACGACGAGCGGCTGAGCCGGCCGGTCGCCGTCAAGCTGATCCGTGCAACGGGGGAGGAGAGCGGCCAGGCACTGGCCCGGTTCCGGCGCGAGGCGAAGATCACCGCACGCCTGTCAGGCCACCCCAACATCGTCACCGTGTACGACTTCAGCGAGGACCCCCTGTACGTGGTCATGGAGGTGATCGAGGGCTCCTCGCTGGACACCCTCGCCGGCGCCGGCCGGCGGCCGCCGTGGGCCGAGGCGGTCGGCTGGATCCTCCAGGTCTGCGAGGCGCTCGGCGCCGCCCACGCCGCCGGCATCACCCACCGGGACCTCAAACCGTCGAACCTCATGCTCACCCGCTCCGGCACCGTCAAGGTGCTGGACTTCGGCATCGCCGGGCTGCACCAGGGCGGCGAGCCGGCACCGGGCACCAGGGGCTACACCCGCCTGACCATGAGCGGGTGCTTCCTCGGCAGCCCGCCGTACGCCGCGCCGGAGCAGATCCGGGGCGGCCGCGCCGACCCGCGGACCGACCTCTACTCCCTCGGCTGCCTGCTCTTCGAACTGCTCACGGGCGTACCGCCCTTCGGCACCGGACCGCTGCACTCCCTCCTCGTACGCCACCTCCAGGAGCCGCCGCCGTCCCCGCGCGCCCTGCGGACCGACCTGCCGGGCGAGCTGGACCGGCTCGTCCTCGACCTCCTGGCCAAGGACCCGGCGGACCGGCCCCCGGGGGTCGGGGCCGTACGGCAGCGCCTGCACCGCCTCGCCCCGGCCGTCGCGTACACACCCACCGTCGCCGACGGCGCCGCTGCCGCGGCGGGGGACGGGTCGGGGGACGCTGCCCCGGCCGACGGGCTGCGGCTGGCCCGGGTCTTCGACCTCACGGCGCCGGACGGCCGCCCGGCGATGGCCTCGGGCCACGAGCGCGTCACCTCCGTCGAGGAGCGGATCGCGCTGCTCCACTCCCTGCGGGCGGCCCCGATCGCCGTGCACGCGCTGGGCCCCGAGCCCGACCGCGTCGAGCCCGCCCGCGGCCCGGTGGTGCCCGCCGGCTTCCGCACCGACGGCGTCTGGGTCTGGTCCGACCAGATCGCCTACTACCTCGACCGCTACGGGCTCGCACCCGAACCCGCGCTCCGCCACCACCTCACCGCGCGGACGCCGTACCGCCCGGTCGTCCCGCCCCGGATGCTGAGTGCGGCCGGCCGGCTCGTGCGAACGGAACCCGAGGGGTCACTGACCGGCCGCCCGTCCTCGCACCGCGGCGCTCCCGGGCGGGTCGGCCGCGACGCCCCCCTCCCGCCGTGAACGGGCTCGCCGGTGGGCCCGGCCGGGATGCCCGCGTGCCGCGCCGCTCCGGTGTCAGGGGCCGGGCGTAGCCTGGGTGACCATGCGGCAGATCATCCTCATGATGGGGGTCTCTCTGGACGGGTACACCGCGGGGCCCGACGGCGAGATCGACTGGCACGTCGTCGACGACGCGGTCCACCGGCACGCCAACGACGAGGCCCGCGGGATGGGCGGCTTCCTCCAGGGCCGCGTGACGTACGGGGTGATGGAGGACTTCTGGTCGACGGTCGGCACGGAAGCCGACACCACCGCCGACCCCGACGCGGAATTGACGGCCGACTTCGCCGGCATCTGGCGGGACACCCCCAAGTACGTGTACTCGCGCACCCTCCGGGGGGTCGGCGCGAACGCCACGATCGTGCGCGACGTCGTCCCGGAGGAAGTGGCCGCCCTCAAGGCGGCCCCGGGCCCCGACCTGTTGCTGGGCGGCGCCCGGCTGGCCGCCACGTTCCTGGCCCACGACCTGGTGGACGCGTACTCGATCTACGTGCACCCGGTACGGATCGGCCGTGGCGTCCCGCTGTTCCCACAACTGGACGGCGGACCGGTCCCGCTGCGCCTGAAGAGCACACACACCTTCGACAACGGCGTGGTACACCTGCGCTACACCCGCCCGTAGCCCCGCCGGAGCCGACGGCCGCGCACGTAAAGGGAACGCGTGACGACATGCCGGTGGCCTGGACCTCCGATCGGGACGGGGGGCCAGGCCACGGGCATGCAGTGTCGGACTGCGGTGTTGTCGTGCGGTTACCAGCGGTACCAGCGGCCGCTGCTGCCCTTGGGGCGGGCGACGAAGCCGACCAGCCACAGGATCAGGACGGCGATGGCGACCCACCAGAGAATCTTCACCGCGAAACCCGCGCCGAAGAGGATCAGTGCCAGCAGAAGAACGAGAAGCAGGGGAACCATAGTTATCAACCTCCGAGGCACCGTGTGCCCGGCCCCGCCCCGACCATGCACTCGATCTTATTTGGTTCTTATCGTTGCGGGTGGGTAGGAGAGCGCGCCCCCTTCCGCAGGTACTGGCTTCTGCACGTACCGGCGGAGCCCGCCGGGCAGGCCATCACCGCCGCCCCGGCGGCCAGCGCGGTCGGCCCCCGGCGAGGGGGGCCTGTTCAGGTGCAAGGTCGCATCGTGCGGGCCTGGTGGGGGCAGGAGTCACCCATGCCGAACGCCATGCCCTCACCCGATGACGTCACAGCCGCCGAGAGCAGTACGGCCGGAACCGGAAGCAACCCGCCGTCCGGAGCGCACCCCGGTACGCGGGCCTCGGAACTGCTGGTGCTGCTCGACCGGCAGCACCGGAGCGAGCCCGACGTCATCCCGGGCCAGGAGACCCTGTTCTGACGCCGCGCCGCCGTCCGTACCCGCCCGCCCCCGGCCCGTCGGGCAGGAGGCCCGTCTCAGTCGGTCGGGCGCAGCGGCAGGCCGGCCACCCCGGTCTCCCCTCCGCTGAGCGCGGCGTCCAGGGTCTTCGGGGCGGTCCTAGGCGAGGGCTCGGCCGGCAGGTCCGCTGCCCTTGCGGCCCCGGCGGCGGGAGATGCGGGAGCGGTGGCCGGACGGGGACTGCGGGGCCAGGGCGAACGTCACCGTGATGTGCGCTCCTCCGAGCGGCCCGCGGGTGATGCGCATCGTGCCCCCGGTCGCGCTCGCGGCGCGCTGCGCGATGTCGAGGCCCAGGCCCGTGGAGCCGGTGCTGCTCCCGCGGGAGAGGGCCCGGTCCGGTTCCGGGATGCCCGGTCCGCCGTCCTCCACGACCAGCTCCACGGCCTGCGCCGTGCGGACGACGCGGACGCCCAGCGGGGTTCCGGCGGCGGTGTGGCGAAAGACGTTGCCGATGAGCGCGTCCACCACCGCGGCGACGTCGTCGTCCGAGAGGCCGACGGCGGTCGGCTCCTGCGTGAGGTCGAGGGAGCAGGACCGGTTCTGCTGCGCCGCCAGGACCGTCCAGAAGGCGGTCCGGCGGCGGACGACGTCGGCCGCCTCGCAGCGGGGACCCGACGCACCCGACGCCCCGGACCCGCTCGGGGACCGCCCCGCGGGCTGCTCCGTACCGAGCATGCCCTGGCCCATGGGGCCCACCGCGAGGGGGGTGCGCGCCGCGGCGATGATGGCCTCCAGCTCGGCCTCCAGCTCGTCCACCGCCGCCTCGACCCTGGCCGACTCCGGTGTCCCGGCCATGCGTTCCGATGCCAGGTGCAGAGCGGTCAGCGGCGTGCGCAGGCGGTGGGAGAGGTCGGCGACGAGTTCGCGCTCGACGGCGAGCAGTTCGTTCATCCGGTGGGCCATCGCGTTGAAGGCGACGCCCGCGTCCCGCAGCTCCCTGGGACCCATGGGCTCCACGCGGGTGTCCAGGTCGCCCCGGCCGAGCGCGTGCGAGGCCTGCGCGAGCCGCTTCGAGGACCGGACGACCTTCGCGCCGAGCCGGTCGGCAACCAGCACGGAACCGGCGATCAGCCCCACGGCGAGGAAGAGCATCACCGCCCACGACTCCTTCACCCCGCGGGTGAGTTCCGCCTCGGGCACGAAGTTCTCGATCACGGCGACCTCGTCGCCCGGCAGCACCACCGGCTGAAGGCAGATCCAGCCGTCCGGGATCTCCTGCGAGATCGACTCGCGCCCCCGCTGGGCCCGTTCGAGGAGGGCGGCGGGCGCCTTGGAGCTGCCCAGGGCCCCCGAGCCCGGCAGGTGCACGACCAGGTGCTCGGACGCGTCCAGGCTCGCCGCGGACTCCCGCAGGGCGGCCGGATCCGTGGTCAGGGTGAGCACCGGTGCCAGGGCGGCGGCCCGCTGTTCCGCCGCGGTGACGCCCTGCTCCTTGACCAGGGACATCACCAGGGCGGCCAGGGGGATGAGGAAGGAGAGGGCGACCATGGAGGTCACGGCGAGCGCCACGCCGGCCAGTGAACGTCTCAACGCGGCGCCACCAGCTTGATGCCGACGCCGCGCACGGTCAGCAGGTACCGCGGGGCCGCCGCGCGTTCGCCGAGCTTGCGCCGCAGGGACGACAGGTGCACGTCGACCGTCTGGTCGTCCACGTACGGCTCGCGCCAGACCTCGGTCAGCAGCCGCCGTTTCGAGACGACCTGGCCGGTGTGGTGGGCGAGGAACGCCAGCAGGTCGAACTCCCGGCGGGTGAGGCGCAGCTCCCGCCCGGCCAGGTACGCGGTGCGCGCGCCCGGGTCCACCGCCAGTTCGCCCACGGTGGTGGAACGCAGCGGTTCGGCGGCCGGCGCCACCGCTGTCCCGGGTGCACCGACGCCGGCGGGCGGCAGGCTGCTGGTGCGCCGCAGGACGGCGGAGAGCCGGGCGAGGAGCTGTCCCCCGGAGAAGGGCTTGACCAGGTAGTCGTCGGCGCCCGCGTTCAACAGGTTGATGATCTCCGCCTCGTCGTCGCGGGCGGTGGCCACCAGGACGGGTACGGAGGAGATCCCGCGGATCATGCGCAGGGCGTCCGCTCCGTCGAGGTCGGGCAGCCCCAGGTCGAGGACCACGGCGTCGACGGGCGACTGCGTGACCTCGCGCAGCGCGCCGAACCCGTCGGCCGCGCTGCGTACGGCATACCCCTGCTCCGACAGGACCTCGATCAGGGACTGGCGGATGCTGGGGTCGTCTTCCACGACCAGGACGCTCGGCATGCGGACACCTTAAGGGGCTCGTCGGGGCGCGCCACCCTTCAGGAGGCGGTGAACGCCGGGCCGGCGTCCGTGACGCGCAGGTGCACGGCGCGGTCGGACACCGGGATGGTGCAGCCGTCGCGGGTGCTGCAGCTCGCGTAGCCGAGCACGACCGTCGCCGCGCCGTTCCCCGAGGCGCGGACGGCGAGCGTCGCGGTCACCGGACCGTCCGGGTAGACGGGGACCGGGGCGTCGACCCCGGGCACCTGGATCGACCGCACCTCCGCGGAGGCCCGCAGCGTGCCCTCCGCCCCGAGGGCGCCGCCGACGGCCACCGTGGTCGGCCGGCCCACGCCCTCGATGCCGGTGGGCGGCAGATCGGTGCTGTAGAGGTGGAATCCCTCGGCCTCGGGCGTGAAGACCGCGGTGAGCGTCCCCTTCGAGGCGTGCCAGTCCGACACCGAGAGCGTGACGCTGACGCCGTTCTCGGAGAAGCGCGTCGTGGACGCGGGGCCGGCGGACGCCCCGGCCGGCTCCCCTCCGCAGGCCACGAGCGCGGCCAGGGGGAGGAGGGCGGTCACGAGGCGGGCCCTGCGGGAGCGCCTTTCCCGGAGGGAAGGTGTGGAAGGTGCGGACCTGTTCATCTGCGTGCCTCTGTGCGGTGGGTGGCGGTTGGCGGGTGGTGAGTGGCGGGCCGGATCGGGGCGCCGGGTTCCGGGGCGGGCGCGCCGCCCGGGCCCCTACAGGACCGTGGTGAGTACCCGGCGTCTCACGACGCCCACGTGCGGAGGAAGGTGTTGATGCCGTCCGCGGTCAGGGGCGGGTTCCCGGTGACGTGGGTGTCGGTGCGCAGGGTGCCGGACGGCGAGACGACCACCAGGACGGGCATCGTGTACGTCCCGCCCGAGGGGCTGTACTTGCGCAGGAGCGCGGAGTTCGCCGAGCTGTTGCCGCCGATGTCGACCTTGACGAGGTGGTACGAGGCCCCGAGCAGGGCCGAGGTCTTCGGCTGGGCGAACACCTTGTCGGCGGCCTTGCAGTTGCCGCACCAGTTCGCGCCGAAGTCGAGCAGCACCATCCGTCCGTCCGTCTTGGCCGCGCGCAGGGCCGCGTCGATCTGCTGCCGCGCGTCGGCCGAACCGTCGTAGCCGGGGCCGGGCACGCGGGCCGGCGCGGGCGCCGCCGAGGTGCGCGGGGGCTTGGAGGGCGTACCGGTGGAGGCGTCCGAGCCGGACCCGGTGCGGGCACCGGTACGGGAGGGGCTCGGGGAGGAACCGGCCGGGGTGGCGGTGGGGGACCCGGACGCCGGCGCGGACGGCGAGGCCGACGGGGCCGGGGGTGCCTCGGAGGACGCGCTCGCCGACGCCGCCCCGGTGGGAAGTACTGCCGCGGACGACGGGGCGGCGGGCGCGGAGGAGCCGGCCGGCTCGGAGGACGGCCCGCACGCGGCGGTCAGCCCGGCCGCGACCACGGCCGCAACGACCAGGGGCAGGCGCCGCCCGAGCGGTGCGGCGGAGCGGGGGGACACCGTGCGCCGTTCGGCGCGGACGGATCGGAGCAGGCGAGAACTCATGACGGAGACACCCCAGGGCAAGGTTCGGACTGCGGGATGGGCGAGGCACACCCCGGCTCGGAGAAACCGGGGCCCGACGGTTCACCGGTCGTGTGCTCCGGCGCCGGGGGCCGCTCGGCTGACGTGAGCATAGGGCCGCTGACGGCCCGCGGAACCGCCTCGGCGCGATCTTGAGGTTGCCCTAAGGAACAGCTCACCTTCCGCTTCGGAAGAACCCGGTGCACGAGCACACACAGCACCGTGAAATGCGCAGAACGGCACGGGAGTCACCCAGTGGTACGGATCGGCCTCGCCCGCCGCGCCGGGCGTCAGAACGAGGTCTCGCGCACGCTGGCCCTCGCCCCCGGGACGACCGTCGCCGTGATCACCGACCGGTGGCCGTCGCTGGAGAACGTGACCGAGAGGGTGTCGTCGGCGCTCTGCGAGGTGGTCGTCTTGAAGCCGCGGCCGGGGATCGCCGAGATCAGGCACACGCCCTTGCTCCCGTACCGGACCGTGACCTTGCCGCCCTGTGAGGGGACGGTGTGCAGGCCCGCCCCGCCCTGCTCGCAGTCGACACCGGACTTGGGCGCGCTGGCCCGCGGGGTGCCCGCCGAGGCCTTCGCGGGGGTGGGGGTGGGAGAGGCGGACGGGCGTTGCGTCAGCGTGGGCGAGGGGCTCGCGGAGGCGGCCGCGGACGGGGACGGGGAGACCTGCTCCGGCGACGGGCTGCCCGCCTCCCAGGCGGGGGGCGTGTCGATGACCACCGGGGCGGAGCGCGCGACCGGGGGCGTGTGCCTGGTCGAGCCGACCACGAACTGGACCGTCGCGAGCACGGCGGTCACGCTGGCGGCCGTGCACGACAGCCATATGAGCAGGTAGCGCGGAGTTCGGGGCACGGCCCCATAGTGGCCGACGCACGGCGCGGCGCGTCACCGGCACCCCCGAAAGCCGCCCCCGGCCGCGGGCGGGGAGCCGCGGACTTCCGTGCGGGCGGACCGGGGAACGCCGACGTCCTCCGGACCCGCGGAGGGTCAGGAGGACGAACAGGGCGGATCGGCGGGCGGCGTGGGGGAACCGTCCGCCGACCCGCCCCGGGGAGGGCACCGGTGGGGAGGCCCCGCCGAAGGGGGCGTCGGCCGGGGAGGGCCGGAGCTCCGCTACTTCCCGGTGCCGAAGTTCTGCGTCCACCACGGGCCGCCGTCGCCCTTGTGGACTCCTATGCCGATCTCGCGGAAGTCGCAGTTGAGGATGTTCGCCCGGTGTCCGGAGCTGTTCATCCAGGAGTTCATGACCGAGGCGGCGTCGGCCTGCCCGCGGGCTATGTTCTCGCCGAGGCGGGACCACTTGTATCCGGCGGCCTCCACGCGGCTGGTCATGGTGGACCCGTCGGGGCCGGTGTGCGACATGACGCCGCTGCGGGCCATGGTGTCGCTGTAGGCCCGCGCGGCGGCGCTCAGCTTCGCGTTGGCGGCGAGGGGGCCGCACCCGGCCGCCGCCCGCTCCTTGTTGACCAGGGAGAGGACCGCGGACTCGGCGTCACCGTTCACGGTGCCCGAACCGCCCGAACCGCCCGAACCGCCCGAACCGCCGGAGGTGCCCGAACCACCCGAACCGCCCGAGCCGCTGCCCTTCGTGGGGGAGGGCTTGGGCGCCGGCTTGGCCGGCTTCGCGGCCGCCGTCGTGGCCGGGGCGTTGTTCGCCTGGATCGTGGGATCGGCGGGAGCGGACGGCTCCGAGGCGCCGGCGGCGGGCGTCGCGGACGGGCTCGCGCTCGCCGGGGCCGAGGCTTCGGGGGTGCCCGTCGGCGTCGCGTCGGCGGGGGCCGCCGTCGGCGTCGCCGACGTCGTGCCGGACGCCGTGCCGGTCTGCTCGCCGGCCCGCTGCTCCGTACGGGCATCCCCGTCGGAATCGGCCACCGCGACCCCGACCGCCACGACCGCGGCGGCCGCGGTGACGGACAGCACGATGCGTGTGCGCGCCGACTTCTTCCGGCGCGCCTCGACGCGGGACGGGGCTGCGAGATCTCGGCTGCGGCTCATGCCGGTAACACCTCACTGGAGAGGGGGGAGGAGGGGAGTTGGCCCGAGCCTAGGCCCGTGACCAGCCAGAAGAGCACCAGGGAGGGGTTCTTCAGAGTCCCTTAAGGAAGCCCGCAGGTTCGACACAGGGACGATCCGGGCATTGATCCCAACTCGCCTCGTCCGCCCGGACGTCGAGAGGCGCGGGCGGACCGGTCCTGCGCGGGCCGGTCCGCTGCCGAGATCACCGAACAGTAGGCTCAATCCGCAACACGACGCGAAGGGGGCTCCAGTGGCGCGGGTTGCGGTGGTCGGTGGGGGCATCAGCGGGCTGGGAACGGCGCTCATGCTCGGCCGGCGGGGTCATACGGTCACGTTGTACGAGCAGGACGCGCGGCAGGCCGGAGAGGACCTGAACCGGGACTTCTTCCACTGGGACAGGCCCCGGAGCCCACAGGCCGTCCAGCCCCACTCGTTCCTCGCCCCGGTGCGCACCGTGTTGCGCGCCGAGGCCCCCGACGTCTACGCGGACCTGCTGGCGCGCGGAGCCCGGGAGTACCACGAGTTCGACTGGTTCGCCGAGCGTCCGGAGCACCGGCCGGGCGACGAGGACCTGGTGACCCTGAGGACCCGGCGCATCGTGCTGGAGGCCGCCTTGACCGCGGCCGTGCGCCGGGAGCGCACCGTTGACGTGCGGCTCGGCTGCCGGGTGAGCGGCCTCGTCTTCGGAGAGGGGCGCCCCGCCCGGGTGGCCGGCGTGCGGGTGGGCGCGGAGAATCACCCGGCGGACCTGGTCGTCGACGCGGCCGGTCGTCGTTCGCCGGTTCCCGCCTGGCTGACCGCGGCCGGCTGCCGCCCGCCCGTGGTCGACAGCCACCGTGCCGGGCTCGCCTACCTGTGCCGCTGGTACCGCCTGCGTACCGACGGCCCGCGCGACCCCGGACGGGTGAAGACCGGCTCGGCCGCAGCGTTCGCGCTGGCCGGCGTCTTCCCTTCGGACAACGACACCTTCGCGGTGAACCTGGTGCTCTCCACGGGTGATCCGACCCGCGGCGCCCTCACCGACCCCGCCGTGTTCGAGGCCGCCGCCCGCCGCTTCCCCGCGACCACCGCCTGGCTCGACCTGGCCCCCGAACCCCAGTCGGCCGTGTTGCCGATGGCCGGCCTGGACAACCGCTGGACCGGTCTCGCCGACGACGACGGGCCGGTCGTGACCGGTCTGGTCAACGCCGGGGACAGCCTCGTCCACACCAACCCGACCCTGGGCCACGGCGCGGCCCTCTGCCTCCAGGCCGCCCAGCACCTCGCCGCCCACGCCGACGAGATCGCCGCGGACCCCGTCGTCTACCACGCCTGGACGGCACAGGCCCTCCGCCCGTGGTTCGACGCGCAGGTCACGGCCGACCGGGCCAACGAGGAGCGGCTCACCGAGAGCGCACCGCCCCCGGACCGGCGGGCCGCGGCCCTGGCCGCCTGCGCCTTCGAGGACCCCGTCGTCATGAGGGCCCGGGCCCAGGTGCGCCACCTCCTGCGACCGGCCCAGGTCGCCTACGGCACCGAGGAGGTGGACCGGCACGTCACCGCCTGGCTCGACGCCCACCCGGACTTCTCGCCCCGGCACGACGGTCCGACCCGGGCCCAGTGGGACGCGCTCATCCCGGCCTGAACGCCCGCGCGGCAGGCCGGGCCCACCTCGCGATATCGCGTGCGCACGTCAACCGAACGCACCGCGCGCCACGGGGAACTCAGGCATGACCCCACCACCGCAGCCAGGCTCCGCCCCGGACGGACAGGCAGGCCCGTACAGGCGCCCGGCGCCCACGCCCCAGCAGCCGCCACAGGGGTACCCGCCCCGGCCGGGCTCCCGGATCCCGTGCGAGGCGCCGCCCGGGCCCTGCGTCGGACCCGGCCGCTACGGCGCCCAGGCCCCGGCCGTGCCCGGCACCAGCCGGCCCGCCTTGACGTACTCCCGCCGGGCCCCGTCCCGTACGTCCGCGGCGGTCACCGGCCCGTCGCCCCGGACCCGCGCCGCGTAGCACGCCGTCAGGGCGGCGGACCGGATCGAGCCTCCCGCGAGTTCGAACTCCGCCGCGCAGCGCTCCAGTTCGGCCTCGATGCCGGGCTCGGTCGGAGCGCCGGCCAGCGCGCCGCGCCACAGGCCAGCGCGCAAAGCGGCGTCGGGGAACGGGAAGTCCACCACCAGGTCGAGCCGGCGGGTGAACGCCTCGTCCACGTTGGACCGCAGGTTGGTGGTGAGGACGGCGATGCCGTCGAAGGACTCCAGCCGCTGCAACAGGTACGCGCTCTCCAGGTTCGCGTACCGGTCGTTCGAGCCGCGGACCTGCGACCGCTTGCCGAAGACGGCGTCCGCCTCGTCGAAGAGCAGGACGGCGTCGGTGCGGTCCGCCTCCACGAAGATCCGCTCCAGGTTCTTCTCGGTCTCACCCACGTACTTGTCGACCACCGAGGAGAGGTCGACCACGTAGAGGTCCAGGCCGAGTTCCCCCGCCACCACCTCGGCGGCGAGGGTCTTGCCCGTACCGGACGGGCCGGCGAACAGGGCCACGACCCCGCGCCCGCGGCCGCCGCCGGTCCGCAGCCGCCAGCCCCCGAGGACCTCGTCCCGGTGGCGGGCCCGCCCCACCAGCTCCACCAGCCGGGATCGCGGCGTCTCCGGCAGGACCAGGTCGGCGAAGCCCACGGCCGGCCGCACCTGGCGCGCGTGCCGCCCGAGCAGGGGCGCCGACAGCCGCCGCGCGGTGTGCCGGACGTGCCGCGCGCCGAGTGCGACGCCCTCGAAGGCCGCGAGCTCCCGCGCGGCCCGGCCCACCGCCTCGATCTGCTCCCCGTCCAGCCGGTACGAGGCCACCGCCTCGGCCATGTCGCCGTCGAACCCCGGGAGTTCGGCCCGCCAGCGGTTGGCGGCGGTGCCCCCGCCGCCGGAGCTGTTCCCGGAGCCTTCGGCGCTCGCCCCGGCTCCGGCCCCGACACCGGGCCGTACACCGGCTCCGGCCCCGGCTCCCGCCCCGGGCACCGGCGCGTCCAGCGCGAGGAGCGACACCCCCGCCGCCGCCTGTGCCCAGTCCGGGTCGCACGGCTCGGGGCCCGAGAAGACCGAGGTGATGTCGGGGGCGGCGATCGAGGAGATCAACCCGCCGGGGTCGTCCGGCAGGGCGGTCACCACCACCGCCGTCCCGGCCCCCCGCAACCGGGCCTCGCGCCGCAGGACCGTGCCGATCGAGGGGTCCGGCGTACGGGGCCCGGGCCGGTACAGGAGAACCGCCCGGCCCGCCGCCCGCAGCGCGGCCACCACCGACGCCGCCGACGCCGCGCCGTGCCGCTCGCGGAGGTGGACGGTGACGGGCCGCCGCGACCGCGCGACCAGCAGGGCCGTGCCCGCCGTACCTGCCGCGTCCCCCGGGCCCGTCGCACCGGCCGTGTCCGCCGTGTCCGCCGTGTCCGCCGCCCGCGGGGCGGCCGGCAGCAGGCTGACCCCCGCCCGGCACAGTGCCTCGTCGAGGGTGTCGTCCCCGAGCAGGTGGGCCACCACCCGCTCCGGAACCCGCAGCGCTCGTCCCGGCAGCGGCCGGTCCTCGTCCTCGAACGCGAGCAGCCCACCCGCGATCAGGGGCGCGGCCGCGTGGAAACGGCCGCGCGCCCGCGGCAGGTGGGGGCCGCTCCCGGCCAGTTCGAGGGCGAGGGCGACCGAGGCCCGGCGCCGGCCGACGTCGTCGTTCAGGTAGCCGTACAACGGCTCGAAGCCGCGGTCCACGTCCGGAGCGGCCGCCGCCAGCAGGATCCGCAGGTCGAGCGCCGAGAGCCCGAAGTCCCTGACGAGGGCGGACAACCGGTCCCCGCCGGCGCCAGCGCCAGCGCCGCCGCCGGGGCAGGGCTCGGCCGCCTCCAGGGCCTCTCCGTCCCGAGCCGGCGCTGCGGGGTCCGGCCCGCCCTCCGAGGCCGCGCGCAGCGCGGACTCCCGGGACACGTACAGCCCGCGCAGCGGATCGTGCGCCGTGGGATCGTCGGCCGAGCGCCGCTCGACCAGCGCCGCCGCCACCGCGCGCAGCGCCGCCAGCCGCTTCAGCAGGACCCGCGCCGACTCACTCACCGGCCTTGCTCCCGCGTCGCGTCGTACGGAGCATCCGCGGCCGCGAGTCGTCCGGCGCGCCGGACGCCCCCCGGACGGTGACGACCGTGCCCTCGGTGACCGGCGGGCCCACCGGGTAGACCGGCGTCACCGGGAACGGGGTGGTGATCACGACGTCCAGCGAGGGCTTGAGCTCCCCGCCCAGCGCCGACCAGATGTCGGCGAGCGAACGCGACTCGGCGGGCGGGACGCCCACCGTCAGGCCGATCGAGGCCCGGTGCGTCCGCAGGGAGAGCGGCACGTGCTCCTCCGGCAGCGCCTCGTACGGCAGCAGCGCCGCGAGCGCCCCGGCGAGCATCCGGTGCTCGTCCTCGGGGCGCGCGGTCCAGACGGTGAGCAGGTACGAGAGGCGGAACCAGCGCGGCGGCTGGCGCCGCTGCAGCACGGTTCCGTCCTCGCCCCGCTCCGCGTAGGCGCCGCGCTCGCGGCGGGCCACGTCCTCGCGGATGTCGTACAAGTACGCGTTGATCGTCGGGGTGTTGCGCCGGGCCGCCCACTCCCGGGTGGGGGCTTCGAGGGCGATCTCGCCCGCTCCCTCGGGCAGGGCGCCGCGGCGCAGGAGGTGCCGGAGCGCCTCGTCGATCTCATGGATCATGTGATGGGGTGTCCTCGGTACGGCCGGAGCCCGCGGGACCCGGTGTGGAGAGTGGCGGGCGGTCGGCGGAAGGCCGACGACCGCCGCCGTGCGCGACGGCGGGGGCTGCGGGGGGCGGTCGGGCGGGTGGTCGGGCGGAACGCGCGTTCCCGGTCCGGTCAGATGTAGCCCTCCCGCAGCGCGTAGGCCACGGCGTGGGCGCGGTTGGTGAGCTGCAGCCGGGTCATCAGGGCGTGCAGGATGTTCTTGACGGTCCGTTCGGAGTAGGCGAGCTTCTCGGAGATCTGCCGCGTGTCCAGACCCTCGGCGATGAGCCGCAACACGTCCGTCTCGCGCGGCGCCATGCCGAACAGCGGGGAGCCCACCGTCCCGGAGCAGGCCGCCGCGGTCTCCGACCGGCGCAGCCGGCCGACCTGGCCCAGTACCCGGCTGATCAGGTCCGGCGGCAGCACCCCTTCCCCGTCCGCGGCCTGCAGCACGGCCTTGACGAGGCTCTCCCCGGTGGCCTGGTGGCGCCAGACGATGGCCCGTACGCCGTACTCCACGACCGTGAGCAGGTCGGGCTCGCGCAGCTCGCGGGCGACCAGCACCACCCGCTGCTCCCCGCCGCGCAGCACCCGGCGCAGCTCGGCGGCCGACTGCTCGTCGATCCGGTCGACCAGCACCACGGCCACGGTCGCGGCGGATACGAGGCCGTCCCGCTCCCGGGACCGCGACTGGACCTCCACGCTCGGGCTGTGCCGAAGATGGCTCACGACCCCGGCCCGGCTGAGCGGATCGGTGGCGTGGATCGTGACGGTGATGCGGTCGGTGGTCGTCGCCTGCATGCGTGTACTCCCTTTCCCCCCGTGCGGTCTTGCTCGGCACACGGTGACGCAGGGCGATCAACAGCGCGTGGGCGTCCGATGGGTGGGGGTCGGGGAGTCCCGCCCGGCCCCGCCGCGCGGGGTACCGGGCCGTTCCGTGTCCGGTCCCTACAGGGCGTCCAGCACCGCGCGGGCCTGCGCGGCCTCGGGCGGCCGCATGGGTTCGAGCAGCTCGACGGCCCGGGTCAGGAGCTCCCGGGCCCGGTCCGTCTCGCCGAGGGCCGCCTGCGCCGTGCCGAGGAGCCGCAGGGCGCGGGCCTCCGCGAACAACCAGCCCTTGATACGGGCCAGTTCCAGGACCCGCTGACCGGTCGCCACCGCGTCACCGGGCCGCCCCGCGGCCAGGTGGCAAGCGGATTCCTCGCACAGGTGGAACACCTCGAAGGCGGAGTAACCGTGGCGCGCGGCCAGTTCCGCGCCTTCGCGGAGCCCCTCGATGGCCTCGTCGGGCAGCCCCCGCAGCCGGGCGACGGTGCCGAGCGCGTACAGGGCGTAGATCTGCCGGAACGGGTCGCCCGCGGCCCGCGCGGAGTCGAGGCCCAGTCGGGCGTTCGCCGCCGCCTCGCCGAGCCGTCCGGCGGCGGCCAGGATGACGGAGCGGCAGGTGTGCGCGTTTCCCGCGCCCCACGCGTTGCCGCACCGGTCGCCGGTCTCGACGGCCCGCCCCGACAGCTCCAGGGCCCGGTCGTACTCGCCCCGGCCGAGCCACACCAGCCCCTGACAGTTGTGGATCTCCGTCAGGACCGCCGGGTCCCCGGAGTTCCGCGCGTCGAGCTCGGCGTCCCGCAGGACCGCTTCGGCCGCGTCCAGCTGCGCGAGCTGGTACAGCGCCCCGCCCAGCATGTAGCCCAGGCGGCCCGCCGCCCTGGTCTGTCCCCGCTCGCGCGCGAGCCGCAGCATCAGGCGGGCCGGCTCCACCAGCGCGCCCCAGAGGAACGAGCCGTCGAGCACCGGGTCCAGGGCGAGCACGAGGTCGGCCACGAGCGCCACGGACGCGGGATCGGCCCGGACCGACTGCACCGCGACCGCGAGGACGGACTGGTGCTGCGCCGTGAACAGCCGGTGCCCCTGCCCGGGTTCGGAGACCGGGGTGCCCGGCGAGCGCGTCGGGGTGAGCAGCCCGGCCAGCGGATGGCCCGGGCGCTCGACGGCGTACGCGTTGCGGGCCGACGCCAGGAAGTGGTCGCAGAGCCGGGACAGCGCCGCCGCCTGCTCCCCGGGACCGTCCTCCTCCGCCGACCGGGCGCGGGCGAAGGCCCGCAGCAGGTCGTGGAAGCGGTACCGGCCCGGCGCCGGGGACTCCAGCAGCCCGAGGCCGGTCATCCGCTCCAGGCACTCCTCGGCCCGCTCGTACGCAAGCCCGGTCAGGGCCGCCGCGTCGGCCGCCTCCGCGTCCTCCTGGTCGGGCAGGGCCAGCAGCCGGAACAGCCGGGCCTCGTCGGCGCCGAGCAGTTCGTAGCTCAGCCGGAAGCAGGCCTCCACCCCGTCCTCCCCGGCCGCGGTAGCCGAGAACGGGGAGCGCCGCCCCTCCAGCAGCCCGAGGAACGCGGCGAGCGACCAGCCCGGCCGGGTCGCCAGCCGGGAGCCGGCGATCCGCAGCGCCAGCGGGAGCCCTCCGCACAACTCGGCCATGGCGGCGGCCTCGGCCGGTTCCGCCGCGATCCGGGCCTCGCCGAGGATCCGGCCGAGCAGGGTCACGGCGTCGGCGGACGACAGCACGTCGAGCCGGATGCGCAGGGCCGCGGGGAGCTCGGGCAGGGTGCTGCGGCTCGTCACCAGGACGGCACAGGCGGACGATCCGGGCAGCAGCGGCTCGATCTGCCCGATGTCCCGGGCGTCGTCCAGGACCAGCAGCACCCGCCGGCCCGCCAGCCGGGACCGGTACAGGGCCGCGCGCTCCTCGGTGCCCTCCGGAACGGCGGAGTCCAGCACGCCGAGGGCCCGCAGGAAGGCGGCGAGCACGCTCGCAGGGAGCGCCGGATCGTCCCGTACGCCGCGAAGGTTGGCGTAGAGCTGCCCGTCCGGGAAGTGGGCGCGCAGCCGGTGCGCGGCGTGCAGGGCCAGGGCGGTCTTGCCGACTCCGCCGATCCCGCCCACGGCCGAGATCACCACCGCCTCGGCGCCGTCCGGCCGCAGCGTGCGCAGGAGGTCCGCCGTGTCCTGGTCGCGCCCGGTGAAGTCGCTCGTGGTGTACGGCAGCTGGGCCGGTGGTGGCAGGCTGACCGCTCCGGGCGCCGAGAATCCGCTGCCGGGCCCTGTGGATCGGCCGCCGGTCCCCGCGGGCCCGCTGCCGGCCGGCGGGGCGGTCGTGTTCCCGGCCTCGCCCGGGCGGCCCGCCCGCTCCAGGGCCGTGGAGCGCAGGCTCCGCAGCCGCTCGTTCTGCGGGTGTTCCGCACACAGCAGGGCCAGTTCCGGGACCAGTCGCGCGTGCTGTCCCCGTACGAGGTCCAGCTCCAGCCGCTCCAGCAGTACGGACAGCCGCAGCTCGGCCAGCCGCTCCCGCTGGATCCGGGCGAACGGCCCCGGCAGCCCGGCCAGCGGAACCCCCCGCCACCTGCGCAGGGCGCCCTCCAGCAGCTCGGACCCGCTGCCGGGGTCCCCGGCCGTGACCCGGGCGCGGGCCCGGGTCACCTCGGCCTCGAACACGCTCAGGTCGACCGCCGCGTCCGGCACGCCGAGCGCGTACCCCCGCCCCTCGGTGGCGAGGCAGGGCCCGACGATCCGGCGCAGCCGGTACACGTACGACCGGACCGTGCCCACCGCGGTCCGGGGGCTCTCCTCACCCCAGATCCCGTCGATCAGCTCGTCCAGCTCGCAGACCCCGCGCCGTCGCACCAGCAGCATGGCCAGCAACAGGCGCTGCTGCGGCGGCCCGAGCGCGAGCGCCTCCTCGCCGTGCCAGGCCTGCACCGGCCCCAGCAGCGAGAAGTACGGTGTGGCAGGAGCGCTCAAGGCGGCCCCCTTTCCCCAGTGAAGACGAACCCCCGAGCGGATGATCTTCACAGACGCGCGCAAACCGTACCTCGGGTTCCGGCCACCGCGCCTCGGTGCCCGCCGTCCGAAGGCTCAGGTCCGGGGGAGGGCGGTCAGCTGCTCGGCGATGGTGGTGGCGGAGGGGAAGGTCGCGCCCAGGGTTCCCACGCGCTTCCAGTGGAGGCTTCCGTCGGGCGCGACGATGAACACCGAGCGCCGCAGACCGATGAGCGGGGCGTCGATCCCGAAGGCCCGGGCAGCCGCGCGGTCGGGGTCGGCGAGCAGCGGGATGCGCAGCCCGCGGTCGCGGGCGAACCGCTCGTGGCTGCCGAGGTCCTGCGGGCTGATGCCCCAGACGGTGGCCCCGCAGGCCTGGAGCTGCTCCAGGCCGTCTGAGTAGGAGCACAACTGCTTGGTGCAGACAGGGGTGTTGTCGCCGGGGTAGAAGGCGAGCACGACGGTGTTCCCGCGCTGCCCGCCCAGCGCGTAGTCGGACCGTTCGAAGCGGTCCTCGCGGAGGACTCCTCCGGGCAGGGAGAAGTCGTTCACGATCTCTCCCACTGAGGGCGTACGGCCCATGGTGTCGGTTCCTTCCGCAGGGGTGGCGGCGCTTCCCCCGGGCAGGGGGACCGGCCGCCGACCGGCCGGTTCTCTGTACGGGCGCCCGGCCTCGGGACCGGGGCGCCTGATGGTACGGGCCCGTCCGCCGGAGCACCGCGGCCGGTGGCCGTCCGCGGGCCCGCCCGGTACAAGGGCCCGTCCGTCCTTCGGAGCGGAGGCCGCCGCGGATCGGCCGTCCGGCGCGACGAGACCGCGGGCCGTCATCCGAACGAGGGAACCGGGGCCGCCCCACCCAGCCGCCCCTCCCGGCGCGCCGAAGTCACCAGCGAGGGCCACGCAGCACAAGGGCCCGCACCGTCCCCTCGTACCGGGGCCGGCGCATCACGATCCACAGGAGGCTTCCATGTCCCGTTTCCTCAAGACCGCAGGGCTCGCGCTGGCGGCCGGCGCCGTACTCGTCGGCGGCGCGTCGGCCGCGTCGGCCGACGCGGGCGCACAGGGTGTCGCGGCCTACTCGCCGGGCGTCGGCTCCGGGAACCTCATCCAGATCCCGATCCACATCCCGATCAACGCCTGCGGCAACTCCATCAGCGTCATCGGCCTGCTGAACCCGGCCTTCGGCAACACCTGCGTCAACGCCTGACGGTTCCCGTCCGGCCGGACGGCCCACCGGCCGTCCGGTCGCGCGGCGCCTCGCGCACACCCGGACGCCCGCCTCCCCGGCGCGTCGACCGCACGGCCAATCCCCCGGCCCTCCCGCCACGAATCAAGGGCGAGGAAAAGGTTGCGAGGCGAACACCATGACCGACGAAGAGTTCGAACGGATCGTGGAACTGGCCCGGGCCGAAGCCCGCCGCATCAGCTTTCCCGCCCCCGTGCCGGTCGAGGACGCACCGTACGGATTCCACACCCAGCACGCGGAATACGGCGCGCCGGCCCACTGAGCCGCCGCCCGTGGGGTGGGCCGAGTCCTTACGAAAGCCTGACGCCGCCCCCCACCGCACCCCCGGCCCCGCCACAGGGCCCCGCGCCGGTGCGATCCTGGTCCCCATGAGTCACACCGAACCGCAGCCCCGGGTCCTGGTGGTCGAAGACGACCCGACGGTCGCGGAGGTCGTCTCCGGCTACCTCGTACGGGCCGGCTACGCCGTGGAGCACGCGCCCGACGGCCCCGACGCCCTGCACCGCGCCATCCAGCGCTGGCCGGACCTGGTCCTCCTGGACCTGATGCTGCCCGGCATGGACGGCCTGGAGGTGTGCCGGCGGCTGCGCGCCACCGCCGCCGTCCCCGTCATCATGCTGACCGCGCGCGGCGACGAGGACGACCGGATCGCGGGCCTGGAGCTCGGCGCCGACGACTACGTCACCAAACCCTTCAGCCCCAGGGAACTCGTCCTGCGGGTCGAATCCGTCCTGCGCCGCAGCCGCGGCAGCCGACGGCAGGACCCCGCGCCGACGCGACCCCTCCTGGCGGCGGGCGGCGTCCTCCTCGACCCCGAGAACCGGCGCGCGGAAAAATACGGACGCGAGCTGGCGCTCACCCTGCGCGAGTTCGACCTCCTCGCCCACTTCCTCACCCACCCGGGCCGGGTACACGGCAGGGAGGAGCTGATGCGCGAGGTGTGGGGTTGGGACTTCGGCGACCTGTCCACCGTCACCGTCCACGTCCGCCGGCTCCGCGCGAAGATCGAGGACGACCCCGCCCAGCCGCGGCTCATCCGGACCGTGTGGGGCGTCGGATACCGCTTCGCCCCCGAACCGCCGGAGGCCGCCGCATGAAGGACGTCGTACTCATCGCGCTCTTCGCGCTCGCCGGGGCGGGCTGCGCGGGGCTCGCCGGGGCGCTCGCGCTGCGCCTGGTGCGCCACCGTTCGGTCGCGGTGTCCCTCACCGTGGTCGCGGCGGTCACCGTCACCGCCATGCTGGCCGGAACGCTGGCGGTGGCCCAGGCCATGTTCCTGTCCGCCCACGACCTGTGGGTGGTCACCGTCGTCGTGGCCATGGCCGCCGTCGTCGCCCTGGCCACCGCGCTGCTGCTCGGCCGCTGGGTCGTCGCGCGCAGCCGTGAACTCGCGCTCGCGGCGCGGGACTTCGGAAACGGCGGCCGGTTCGCGGCGCCCCCGACCGCCGCCACCGCCGAACTCGCCGCCCTGTCCCGGGAACTGGCGGCGACCAGCGCCAAGCTCGACGCGTCCCGCAAGCGGGAGCAGGCCCTGGAGGCGTCCCGCCGCGAACTGGTCGCCTGGATCTCCCACGACCTGCGGACCCCGCTGGCGGGACTGCGCGCCATGGCCGAGGCCCTGGAGGACGGCATGGCCGCCGATCCCGCCCGCTACCACCGGCAGATCCTCACGGAGGTCGACCGGCTCAACTCCATGGTCACCGACCTCTTCGAGCTCTCCCGCATCCACGCTGGCGCGCTGAGCCTCAACCCCAGCCGGATCTCCCTGTACGACCTCGTGGACGACGCGCTGGCCGGCGCCGACCCGCTCGCACGGGAGCACGGCGTCCTGCTCGTGGGGGAGCGGGTCGCCGCCGTACCGGTGGAGGTCGACGGCAAGGAGATGACCCGCGTCCTCGCCAACCTCCTCGTCAACGCAATCCGGCACACGCCGGCGGACGGCACGGTCGCCGTCGCGGTGGAGGACCGGACGGACGCGGTGGTGCTGTCCGTGACCGACGGCTGCGGCGGCATCCCCGAGGAGGACCTGACGCGCGTCTTCGACACCGGCTGGCGCGGCAGCGAGGCCCGTACGCCCCCGGCCGGGGCGGGGCTGGGGCTGGCGATCGTCCGCGGAATCGTCGAGGCGCACGCGGGGCGGGCCGACGTGCGCAACGTCCCGGGCGGCTGCCGCTTCGAGGTGACCCTGCCCACGGCGAGCCCGGCCTGACGGCCCGCCACCGGCGGGTCCCACCCGGGAAATCGCTGGTCGCACCGTGAGCGGCCGCCTAGCATGACCGCCCGTGAACACCAACGAACAGATGGTCGAGCGGGCTCTGGACCGGATCACGGCAGGGTACGTCTTCCCCGAGAAGGCCGAGCGGGCGGACGCCGCGATCCGGCGCCGTCTCGCCGCGGGCGAGTACACGGACCTGGACGGCCCGGCGCTCTGCCGCACGGTCACCAGCCACCTCCAGGAAGTCTGCCCGGACAAGCACCTGCGGCTCCTCTGGACGGACCTGCCGCAGTCGCTCGAACCGGAGGACGAGGACGAGGGGCGCTCGGCGTTCCTCGCGCGGCTCAGGGCCGGGAACCAAGGGGTCCGACGCGTCGAGCACAGGGACGGGAACATCGGGCTCATCGAGCTCGGACTCATCGCCGACGCCGCCGGGGGCGCCCTCGTGATCGGCGCGGCCATGCAACTCGTCGCCCACAGCACCGCGCTCGTCCTGGACCTGCGCACCTGCCTCGGCGGGTCACCGGAGGGGGCCGCTATGTGGTGCAGCTACTTCTTCGGCGACGACCAGGTGCACCTGAACGACATCTACGACCGGCCCACCGGCGTCACGCGACAGTACTGGACGACCGCGCACCTGCCCGCCCCGCGCTACACGGACCGTCCGGTCTACGTGCTCACCAGCTCGACCACCTTCTCCGGGGGTGAGGACGTGGCGTACACGCTGCAGGCCCATGGCCGCGCCGTCGTCATCGGCGAGACGACGCGCGGCGGCGCACACCCGACCGTGCGCCACGCGATCACCGCGCACGTCCAGGTGACGGTGCCGGTCGCCCGGGCCGTCAACACCGTCACCGGCACCAACTGGGAGGGTGTCGGCGTGCTCCCCGACGTGCCCGTTCCGGCGGACCGGGCGCTCGACACGGCGCTGGCCGCGGCGCTGCACACGGGCCCGGGCGCGGAACGGGACACCGGCCCGGGCGCGGGTCTGGACACGGCGCTGAACACGCCGCTGAACACGGGTCTGGACACGGCACTCGCGGCCGAGCGGCGCTGACGTGTGCGAGGCGGCCCGGCCGCGACACCCGGACCACCCGGCGGAGGGCGCGGCGCGTCCCGGGCTGACGGGGACTACCGGCCGAACGTGCCGCCGTGCGCCCGAACGCCGGAACCTCCCGCCGGCCCGGGGCGGCCGGGGGCCGCGGCGCCGTGGGCCGCACCCCGCTCCACCCCCCGGGCCGCCCGGCCCCTCGGCTGTGGGCTCGGTGCGGGCTAGGGTCGGAGGCCTGTGAGCAGGGCGGTGGTGACCGCCTGGTCGGCGGGGCCGGGGTTCCAGTCGGCGTTCATCGGGCTGACCGCGATCCGGCCCGCGCTTACGGCCTCGACGTCACCGCCCTTCGCGGCGGGGCGCAGGGCCACCTTCACGGTGACCTTCCAGGTGCCGTCACCGGAGTCGGTGAAGTCCGGCTCCAGCAGGGTCTGCGGGTCCTGGAACGTCGTGGCCACGCCGGAGGCGCCGCCCCTGCCGTCCGCGCCGATGACGGGGTGGTTCACGTTGAGGCCGATGCCTCCGGGGAGCAGCGGGCCGGAGCGGGCGCGGGAGCGCAGCCGGTCGATCAGCTTCACGGCGAAGTCGAGCGTCGGACCCATGGCGTTGACGGTGGTGACCGGGTCGGGAGCGGCGAGGCCGCCCGTGCTCAGGGCGATGGCCGGTACGCCGGACTCCAGCGCGGCGACGGCGCCGCCGACGGTGCCGGAGTGGTTGGCGAGCCCGGCGACGTTCGGGCCGAAGTTAGTGCCCGAGACCACCAGGTCGGGGGCCTTCCCCGCGAAGACCTCGGCCAGGCCGAAGGCGACGGAGTCGCCCGGAGTGCCGTCGACGGCCCACACCTTCGGCGCGGGGTGCTCCACGGCGACCGAGGAGGCGCTCGTCACCTTCGTGCCGGTGCCGCTCTGGTTGGTGAGCGGGGCGACGATCGTGACGTCGTGGCCGGCGGCGGTCAGGCGCTCGAAGGCCTTGCGGATGCCCGGCGCGTCGTAGCCGTCATCGTTGGTGAGCAGGATGCGCAGCGGGCCGGTGGGCGGGGTGTGCGGGGCGGCGGCCGCGGGCGCGGTTCCGGTCAGGGCGGGGGCGCACAGCAGGAGGGCGGCCATCGGCAGGACTCGCTGGGGTGTCACGTCATGCTCCTTCGAGGAGGGGAGGGAGGTACGGGGGCGTTGCCGGGGTGGTACGTGGAGGGCGTCGGCGCCCCTGCGGTCGCAGGGGATCAGCGCACGCTGCGTATCGGGAGGATCGCCAGCGCTCCGATCAGGGAGAGGGCCCCGCCGACGAGGAAGAGCGGGGTGTAGCCGCCCAGGGTGGTGACGACCGCCGAGGCGACGAACGGGGCGATGATCTGCGGACCGGCGTTCGCGACGTTGAGCACGCCCATGTCGCGGGCGGCGTCCTCGGCCCGGGGGAGCACCAGGGTGACGAGTGCGGTGTCCACCGCCATGAAGCAGCCGAAGGCGAGGCCGTTGAGGGCGCTGAAGACGAGCATGCCCGCCCAGGTCGGACTGATGACGGGCACCACCATGACGAGCCCGGCGAGGGCGGCCGATACGCCGACGAAGACCTTGCGGCGGTCCCAACGGTCGGACAGCAGGCCGCCCACGACGGTGGAGAGGGCCATCGCGACCATGGAGACCGGGGTGAGGACGGCCATCGCAGCGGGCGGAGTCATGCCGGCGGGCAGGGTGATGTGGTCGCCGAGGATGTAGAGCTGGTAGCCGACGACGGAGAAGTATCCGAGAACCATCAGGGCCCGGCCGATGAACGCCCACCGGAAGTCGTGGTTCGCCAACGCGGATAGAAAGGCGGCCAATTGGGAGCCCTTGGGCGGGCTCGCGTCGGCGGCGTCGGCGGTACCGGCCGCGTTGGACGCGCGTGAACGAGGGGTGTCCCGGCAGATCGTGGTGAGCAGCAGCGCGGCGGTGGCGATCACCACGCCGAAGACGAGGTAGCCGGTGCGCAGTTGCCCGGCGGTCTGGGAGGCGATGAGCACGCCCGCGGTGCCGCCGATCGGCAGCCCCAGCCCGACGAGCGCGGACGCGGTGCCCCGGCGGGCGGCGGGTATCCGGTCGGGCACGATGGCGGTGACGGCGGCCTGGTAGGTGTTCATCGTCGCCTGGACCAGGCACCAGCCGATGCCCACCAGAAGGGCGGTGTTCACGCTGCCGAGGAAGGCCAGGCAGGCGAGCGAGGCGAGACCACCGGCCACGATCCACGGATTGCGCCGGCCGCTCCGGTCCGACAGTGCGCCGGCGATCGGGTTGAAGGCCGTCGCGAAGATCGCGCTGATGCCGCCGATGAGGCCGAGGAGCGCGACTTTGTCGTCAGGGGCGATCGCGGCGATCTGGGTGGGCAGCAGTACGGATCCGACGCCCATGTACACGGCCATCATGGCCGAGTTGGCGACGAGCAGAAGCGGCAGGAGCCCGCGCTGGCGGGGCGGTTCCGCGACGTCGGGGGCGGGCGGGTCGGCGATGTCGTTCGTGGTCACGGCGACTCCTCGGGGAGCGGAGCGGGAAGTGGCGGGGGTGGGGCGGGCCGGGCGGTGTCGGCGGGCAGCGGGAATCGGACGGGGCGGGCGGCTCCGCGTGAGTGGCGCGGGGGAGCGGGCGGTGTCCGTCGCAAAGGGGTGGGCGACGGGAGTTCACGCGATGTTGTTACACGTGTCACCAAAGCCGCTGGAGACTGTGTAGCACCCCGTTCCGGAACTCCGCTAGGGGCTGTGCAGGGTCGGTGTGCGGATCGTGATCGGGGCCGGATCTCCGGCGTCGCCTTGCATGACCGGTGGCTCCAGGCCACTGGCCAGGGGCGTTGTGTCGGAAAAGCCTCTTGTGTCGGCGGACGCCGTCTGACACCTCGACCGCGCCGTACCGAGCGGACGACCGAACAGGGCACCCCGCCGCGGCGGTCGGGCGACACAGGGCGCGCGACGGGCCGACGGAGCTTCCTGGCGGGATCGTCGGCGCGGTCCGAGGAGGAGTGTTCCGGCGGCTACGACCTCAACGTGCTCGCGGACCGTCTCGGCGCCACGGCCCGGGTGAACCCGACGAATGGCGATCGTTCTTGTGCACGTCGTGGGGCCGGGAATCGGGGACGAGGACATCGTCGAGCCCGACGTCGTCGCCGGGTGCAGCAGGCCGATCGGCCATCTCGCCATGGGCCCTGCTGACGGCGGCGTTCGTGGACGTGGTCGGCGGCGTGGCCCAGGACGATCTACCGGCTGACCAGGTTGCCGTCGTGGACGGACTTCCGGGTGTGCTCGCGCGATGCCGGACGCCCCCGTGCCGACGTGTTCGGCACGTCGGCGATCACGGCGTCCAGACCGCCTTCGCGCTCGGGCACCGGGTCTGGACGGCCTGTGGGCTGATGGGTTCGTGGCCCTGACGGCCCCGACGGCCGTGGGCCTGTGGGCCTGTGGGCCTGTGGGACGAGGCTCTGCCGGTGCACCGTCATCCGTCAGGGGGAGGCAGCCCGCCGTGGCGGACGATGTGCAGCGGCCGCGTCCGGAGCCAGCATGTACGTCATGCCGACCGCCAGCGCTCCCCTCCCCGTCGTCGCACCCGCGCCCGTCTGGGCCCGCCGCGCCGCCCATGCCGTAGCCCTCTGCGCGGTCCCGTCCGGCCTGTGGCGCATCGCCATGGCCTCCGGGGTCTACGTGGGCTACAGCGACCAGGTGCTGCGCGACGTCTTCGACATCCCGGGATGGGGCATCGCGTACGTCGTCGGACTCTCCGTCCTTGCCGAGGCGGCCGCTCTGTTTCCGCTGCTGCTCGTGAGCGACCGGTGGCAGCCGCTGCGCCCGCGGGCCCTCTCCGCGCTCGCGTGGACGGCCTCGATCGTTCTGATCCTGGTGGCGCTGTGGCAACTCGTGGTCGCCCTCACCGTCGAAAGCCAGACGTACATGGCGAGCGGTACGGCACTCACCGTCTGGTGGCTCGCGTTCGCCCCGCTGTTCGCCATCCCCGCCCTGATGACCGCGGTGACCTGGTCGTACGCGAAGCGGCGCCGGGCAAGGTGAGAGGTCCGGCGGCCCCGCCCGGTGCTCCGACCGCAGGAGTTCGCCGGGTTTCGCCGGGTCCTGCCCGGCGGGCGGACTCCGCACCCGCTCGGGGAGCGGCCGTGCACGATCCGTTTCGGGCCGCTGGGCCGCGGTCCCGGGTAGGTCATGATCAAACACGGGTCACCTCCGGGAGTACGGTGCGGGTCGGTCGATGAAGAACGTCGAGGGCGTCATGGCCAAGGAAACGCGTGTCCCCGCGTCCGGTACCAGCGCCGATGTGGCCGCCTCGCGGGCGTCTCGCGCGTCACCGTCTCGTTCGTCCTCAACGACGCCCAGGGCCACCGCCTCAGCGAGAGCACCCGGGCGCGCGTCCTCAAGGCGGCCCGTCGGCTCGGCTACGTCCCGCACGCCGCCGCCCGCTCGCTGCGGGCCGGGCGCAGCAACCTCGTCCTGATGCCCGCGTCGGTCTCCGCGATCGGCCGCCTCGTCAGCGACTGGGTCGACGGCCTGCACAGCGAGTTCGGCCGCCACGGCTACGCGGCCGTGCTCCACGCCGGCCGGTTCGCCGACCCCGTGGACGCCGCCCGCGCCTGGGCGGAGCTGCGCCCGCCCGGCGGCCGTGCTCGCCCTCGACGGAGACCGCCTCACTCTCCGGGCCGTCGACGTGCTGCGGCGCGCCGGAGTGCGGGGCTTGCTCGCCGTCGCGGCCCGCCCCGTGGACGGCGTCCACACCGTCGGCCTCGACCACGCCGACATCGGCGCCGTCGCCCCGGCCACCTCCTCGCCCGCGGCCGGACCCGGATCGGCGTGGTCATGCCGCAGGAGCGCGGCTTGGACGCCCTTGCCCGGCCGCGGCTCGCGGGCGCCGAGTCCGTCGCCGCCCGGCACCCGGTGACCGTGCTGCCGGTGGAACTCGCGTACACGCGGGAGTCCGCGACCGCGCTCGCCCGGCGCTGTCGCAGCCTCGCTCTGGACGCGGTGTCCGCGTACAACGACGAGTACGCCGCCCTGCTGCTGCACGCGTTGCAGGCCGAGGGGGGCGTCGTACCGGACGAGGTCGCCCTCGTGGGCTGCGGCGATATCGTCCTGTCCGCGCTCCAGCGGCCGACGCTCAGCACGGTACGCCTCGACGTTCTGAGACCCCGTCACGGCCGGGTGGGCGCGGGCCGATCCGTGAGGAGCGCGGCAGCGGGCGCGGGCGCGGGTACGGGCGTGGCTGCCGGCGCGGGGGCCGCGGCGCCCGCAGCCGCCCCCCGGCGGCCGCGGGCGCGTACGGGCTCCCCGGCCAGTGCCGGTCCGAACAGCCACCACGCGACCAGGGCGACCCCTGCCCCGGCGGCGGCCCCCGCCGCGGTGTCGCTGAGCCAGTGGGCGTGCAGCCAGGTACGGCTCCACATCATGGCCAGCGTGAACACCGCGCCTCCGATCCACCACGCCCGCCGCCGGGCGGCAGGGACGAGCAGCGCCCCCACGAGGACGACCAGCAGCGCCGCCGAGGCAGCGTGCCCGGAGGGGAAGGAGCCGTGGTCGACGCGGACCAGCGGGTCGGCCGGGCGCGGCCGGTCCACCAGGTGCTTGAGGCCCTGCACGACGAGCATGTTGCCGCCGAGGTGGACGCCGAGCATGAACGCGGCCGACACCCAGCGCCTGCGCAGGAGCAGCACCAGCAACAGGCCGAGCGGGACGATGACTCCGGGAGGCCCGCCGAACCAGTTCAGCGCCGCGGCCGCCGCCGCGTACGGACCGTCGTGCGGGCCGCCCATCCAGCCCAGCCACCGGTCGTCGAGCGCCTGGAAGGGGGGATCCGCCAGGTTCGAGCGGACGACGAGGGCCGCCAGCCCGGCCAGGCCCAGCAGGACGAGGCCGAAGAGGAGCGCGCCGCGGCCGGGGCCGCGCGGGGCGGGGCCGTCGGGTGGAGTGACCGGGTTCCAGGACATGAACTGCCTCTCGCGCCCGCGGGCGTGTGCGCGGGCATGGGTGAGCTGGGCGGGTGGCGGGTGGCGCGTGGCGGTATGGGGGATGCCGGGGGCGCGGGACGGGCCGCGCCCCCGGCGGGACGGAACGGCGGGCGGTGTGCGTTCGGGCGCTGTGCGTCCGGGGGGTCGGTCAGGCCCCTGCGCTGAGGTGGGCGGCCAGGAACGCGACGCTCTCCGCGACGATCGGCGTGATGTCCGGCGCGCCGAGGAAGATGTGGTCGGCGCCCTCCACGGGCCGCAGCGTCACCTCGCCCCCGGCGCCGCGCAGCGCCTCGGCGAGCACCTCGCTCTGGCTGTACGGGACCAGGCCGTCGTGGGTCCCGTGGATGAGGAGGAACGGCGCAGGGGTGTCGCCACCGCCGTGCGTCGGCACCGCGTACGTGACCGGGCTCGCGGCCCGCGCCAGCGCGGGGCGCTCGGCCTCGGTGCCGCCCAGCAGGGCCTCGTACGGGTCGGGGAACTCGCCGCCCGACGGCATCGGCGGCATGGGGTGGTCGGCGAGCGCGACCAGGTCGGACACGCCGTACCAGTCGACGACGGCCAGGACACCGGTGTCCCCGCCGCCGACGCCCTCCGTACCCTCCAGGCGCGCTCCGTCCGTGCTGTCGGGGCCGGTGACTCCGGCGAGCGCGGCGAGGTGGCCGCCCGCCGACTCGCCCCAGACGCCGATCCGGCCGGGGTCGATCCCCAGGGTGCCGGCGAAGGCGCGTACGTAGCGGATGGCGGCCTTCACGTCGTGGAGCTGGGCGGGGAAGGGCGCTTCGAGGCTGTGCCGGTAGTCGATGGATACGAGGGCCAGCCCGGCCGCCAGCACGGCGCCGTGCAGCAGGGCGGCGGGCACGGTCGGCGGCGGGTAGCGGCGGTCGCCCTCCAGCCAGCCGCCGCCGTGGATCCAGACCACGGCCGGGAAGGGCCCCTCGCCGGCCGGCACCTGCACGTCGAGCAGCCGGGGCCGGTAGCCGGGGGTGGTGGCGTACGTGACCCCGTCGAAGCGGCGGACTCCGTCGGCGGCCGTCACGGGCGGGACGGGGGACTGGTAGGGCGGGGGCGGCCAGGTCATGTCGGCGAGGTCGAACCCGACCGGAGGGGATTGCGTCATGAGGGTCCTTCGCGAGGGGGGACGGCCGGGCGGCCGGGGCGGGCGGGGCGACTGGCGGATCCGGAAGAGGGGTAACCCGCGGGTTACACGTGTAAGTGGGACTGTAGCGATGCGTTTCCGTCGCCGACAAGACCATCGACACCCTGACTTCCGTGTCGGCGACCCAAGCCCCGGGCGGGGGAGTCCGACCTCGGACTCACCGCCGTGAATGTCTGACCGCGCCGTGCCGCGCCGCGCCGCGATAGTCGTAGGGCGCCCGGACGCGACGGTCCGACACCCGTGGACGGCCGCTCCCGGGCCGAAGCGCGGGCACGGTTCCGTCCGGGACAGCGATGGTGGACGGGTGCGGTCGGTGCGCGGTGCGGGTCGGGGGCGCGGGGGCCACGGGGGGCTGGCGCTCCAGTTCGCGCGGTGCGGTGACGGCCGACTGCCCGACCTCCCGTGCCAGGTCGCCCGGCTCAGGCGGCACCGCCGACCGACCTGAGGGGTCCCACACCGCAAGGCGGCCGGCTCAGCCAGAGCCGTCGGCCCCGCACAAGACCACGCGTTCCAGCACGACCACCCCGACGGCGCAGGGCCGTCGGCCGACCTCCCGCACGGGATACCGCAAAACGGCCGGCTCCAGCGGAACCACGGGCCCGGACACACACCACTCGCCCACTCCGCCGGACGACCTCCCGCGCCGGACCCGGCGAGGCGGCCAGCCCGGGCGGAGCCACCGGCTCACCTGTAGGGCTGGGTACCCGTCAGGTGGGCCCGCGGCACGGGGCCCCTACGGCGCGCGCCCGGGCGGCCGGAGCGATCGCCCGAACCGCTGCTCGCCGAGGAGCCAGGGTTCGGGCGGGACCGACTGCCGGGCGAGGTCCGCGGCCGCGCGAGGGACGCCCGCATCAGCTCCGTCGGGGTGTCGGCTACGCCGGGGCAGCCACGCGCGCACCGGGCCGCCCGTGCGTCTCGACGTCTCGCTCCGTCCGGGCGGCTCTTGCCCGGACGGGGTGGGTCGTGTCCGGGTGAGTGCTCTTGCGCCGGGGCCGGTGGTTCCGGTCGAGCCGGCCGCCTTGCACTGATCGGGCCCGTCTGGTCGGCCGGTGGCCCGGTTCGGGCTGGTGGTTGAGCCCGGTCAGGAGTTCCGCCTGGTCATCGGCTCCGCCCGAGCCCGCTGCCCCGCGGTTCCCGGCCCGTCAGGTCGGCCGGTGGCTCGATTCGACGCGGCCGTCCTTCGCACGCACCGCCTCGCCTGCGCCGTCAGGGTGGACTCCGTCGTACGGGCGGGGCCGGAGCACCGTGCGGCCTTGGCGCGGGCTGGACTCGCCCTGACCTTGGTGATCGCAGTCAGGGCGGCCTGCGCCGCCTCGGCGAGTCCCACCCGGGGCGCTCGGGTCGGTGGTTCCGCCCGAGCCCGCTGACCTGCGGCTTCCGGCCCGGCAGGGTGGCCGGTGGTGCCGTCCGGCTTGTTGTCCTTCCCGCGCCGTCCCGTCTGTGCCGCGAGGGCGGCCTTCGCCGTACTGGTTGCGGTGGAGCATCGCGCGCGGCATTGACGCGTCTGCCCTCGCCCCGACCGCGGTGAGCGCCGTCGCGACGGCCTGCGCCGCCGCCGGCCCCACCCCGGTCGGGGAGCCGCTGCGCGGGGGGAAGCCCGGAGGCGTTCGCGCTACATGACCGCGGGGATCGTCCGTGGCTGCGTCCGGGCGGGCGGACGCGCCCGGGACGGTGGTTCCGCCCGAGGTCGCCGTCCTGTGCCTGAGCTGTTCCGCGCCGCCCGCCCCGCCCCATCCCGCGAGCAGCGCGGGGTGGTGTGTGTCAGGAACGGGGGTGGATGACCGTGACCCCGCGGCCCGCCGCCGATCCCATCGCCGCGAGCGCGGCCGGGGCCGCGTCGAGCGGGATCACCGAGGTGACCAGCAGGTCCGGGCGCAGTACCCCGGAGCGGACCAGTTCCATCATCGGCGGGTACGCGTGCGCCGCCATGCCATGGCTCCCGAGGATCTCCAGCTCCCAGCCGATGACCCGCTCCATCGGCAGCACCGTGCCCCCGGCCGCCGTCGGAAGCAGCCCGACCTGTACGTGCCGGCCCCGCCGCCGCAACCCGGCCACCGAGGCCGCCGCCGTCGCGGGCGAGCCCAGGGCGTCGAGCGAGAGGTGGGCACCACCGCCGGTCACCTCCCGCACCGCCGCGGCCACATCACCTGCGGCCACATCAATTGCTGGCACGCCACCTGCGGCCACGCCATCGCCGGCCACGCCATCGCCGGCCACGCCGCCGACGGCCACGCGCACGGCGTGCGCCGCGCCGAACTGCCGTGCCAGGTCGAGGGCTTCCGGCGAGGTGTCGACCGCGACCACCCGCGCGCCGGCCGCGGCCGCGATCATCACCGCCGACAGGCCCACCCCGCCGCAGCCGTGCACCGCGACCCACTCGCCCGCCGCCACCCGCCCCTGCGCGACCACGGCACGGTACGCCGTCGCGAAGCGGCACCCCAGCCCGGCCGCCGTCGTGTACGCGAGCCCCTCCGGTACGGCCACCAGGTTCACGTCGGCGTGGTCCAGGGCCACGTACTCGGCGAAGGACCCCCAGTGCGTGAATCCGGGCTGGGTCTGCCGCGCGCACACCTGGTGCTGACCGGCCGCGCACTCGGCGCACCTCCCGCAGGCGCAGACGAACGGTGCGGTCACCCGGTCCCCGGCCCGCCACCCGGTGACACCCGGCCCCACCGCCTCCACCACACCGGCGAGTTCGTGCCCGGGCACGTGCGGCAGCACGATGTCCGGGTCGTGGCCCATCCACCCGTGCCAGTCGCTGCGGCACAGCCCGGTGGCCTCCACGCGCACGACCACCCCGCCCGCCGGCGGAGCCGGGTCCGGCACCTCCCTGACCTCGGCCCGCTCGCCGAACCGCTCGAACACCACCGCCCGCATGCCAACCGCCTCCCGCTCCGCTCGACTGCCCGCACGCTACCCGCGCCCCGACCCGGCCCCGCCGTACCAGGCCCGGTGCTTGTCCGGCCCGGCCGCCGATGGCTGGACGCGGGAGAGCCGCCGTACGGGCGGCGTCCGACCGGAACACCAGGGGGATCCCATGAACCGCAAGCGAGCGGCCGCGGCCGCGTCCGTCCTTCTCGTCCTCGCCGTCACCGTGCTCGGCGCCGGTGCCCAGGCCTACGCGAAGTCGGCCGGTGACAAGAAGGTGGAAGTCATCAAGTAGGAACGCCCCGAGGGTGCCCCGTACGTGCCCCGTGCGTGCCCAGGCCGAAGGAGACGGCGCGGCGTCGCCACGGCGCGCCGTCCCCGGCCCGGGCCAGGGCGAGGACCCCGGCGCAGATCAGGGGGACGCCCAGCAGCTGGGGGAGCAGCCACCACTGGGCCCGCAGGTGCTCCTCGTACAACACGACGCCGAGGGCGACGCCGACGCTCGCGTTGCCGAGGGTCAGCGGGCTGTGAGGCGACCAGCGGTCCGCCCTGCATGGCGTGTTCCAGGAGCAGCAGGGCGCAGATGCCGCTCGCGCCGAACGCGTACGTCTCCCAGGTCGTCAGGAACGCCCCTATGCCCCCGTCGTCGAGGACGTGCACGGCCGACTTCATCAGGGCGGCGGTGAGCTCGTAGCACACGGCGGTGGCCGCCCCCAGGCAGCCGGCCCGGGCGCGGCCGGGCGGCCGGCGCAGACCCGCCACGGCCAGGGCGCCCACCGCGACCGCGCACGCCACGAGGGCCAGGACCCACCGGCCGAGCGGTGCGTCCGTACGGTTCCCCGACGGCGAGGCGGCCGTCAGCGCGACCCCGGGCCCGGCCACCACCCCCGCGACGGCCAGCCACAGCGCCCCGGGCAGCCGCTGCCGCGTGACCAGCGAGGCGATCAGCAGCGCGAGCGGCAGCTCCAGTACGAACAGGGGCTGGACGAGGGCCATGGGCCCGGTGGCGAGCGCCACGGCCTTCCCGGGCCCCGGCGGCGATCACGGCCAGGATCCCGCCGATCCACAGCGGCCGGCGCAGCAGGTCGAGGATCAGGCCGAAGCGGAAACCGTCGCCCTGCGGCACGGTGAGCGCGGCCCGCCGCTGGAGCACGGTGGCCAGCGCGTTGCTGAACGCCGCGAACAGCGCGAAGAGGACCGGCAGGACGACGCCCATCCCCCGATCCTCACCGCGCCCCCGCCGCGGCCGCGCCCCGACACCGTCCCGGGAGCGTTTCGCCCCGGGCGTTCCCCCGTCCGGGCCTGTTCCAGCCCGGACGCCCCGTACCGGCAGGTCGAGACGCCCGCCGAAGATGGGTGTCACCACACATGCGCGCAACGGGTGTGGCGCGTGATGCTCAAGTGGAGGAGCGCCTCCTCGGCACTCCCCGGCGCCCCCGCGGCCCTTTCCCGGCGCTGATCGTGGAGCGTCACCGGGCCGGTGGTCGGGTGTTCGCGGCCACGGCACGAACGGAGTCCGCTCCGACGACCGCCACGTCCCCGGCCGAGCCGGCCGAGATCGCTCCTTCTGGGAGTTCAACCGCTACGACCGGATCGTCACAGCGGTCACCACGGCCTCGCCGGTCTGTACGCGTGGCTGCGCCACTCCGTACTCGCCTAACCCCGGGTGCTCGCCTGACCCCGGCCGGCCGCCGACCGCCCACCGGCAGCCCGTCGCAGGGCGAGGCCGGCCAGGGCCTCGGGGGCGCCCGCCTGGTCACGGATGCCCGGGAACGCGTTGACGTCCACGATCAGCGGCGAACCCCCCGCGTCGACGATGTCCACGCCGTACACGTCGAGTGCGAACGCCTCCCCGGCCGTGCGCACCAGCGCGGCCCAGCCCGGCGGGAGTTCGTCCGGGGCCGGCGACCGGGTCGGGCCGCGGCCGCCGGCGGAGAGTTCGGAGCGACGCAGGGCCGCGAAGACCCGGTCGCCGACGGCCCACAGCTTGTGGTCCCAGCCACTGTTGGGCGCGAAGTCCTGCACCACCACCGGCTCGTCGGGCCACCGCGCCGCCAACGCGGCCAGCCCCGCGCGGTCGTCGACCCGGGCGACCAGGTCGCCCCGCCGGCTGTGCCGGCTCTTGACCACCACCGGAGCGGGCAGCGCGCGGCCGGACGCCCACCGCCCCAGGGGCCCGACCGTACGGGTGGCCGCGAACGGCAGTCCGGCCCGCAGGGCGGTCTCCGCCATCCCGGTCCGGTCCTGGCACCGCTCGGTCGCCGCCGCGGAGTTGACCACGACGGCGCCGCGCTCCTCCAGCTCCCGCGCCAGGGCCAGCGCCCGCGGGGTCCGCGACTTCAACAGGTACGCGTCGGCCACGGCGCGCGGCGGGACGGTGTCGGTGCGCGGATCGAGCGCCTCGACGACGTGCCCGGCCCCGGTCAGCAGCGCGCTCGCCGCCGCCAGCAGGGGATGTCCGGGCTCCGGGGTGATCAGGCCGATCCTCACGCGCCGTCGCCCGCCCGTACGGAGGCCTGCGCCGGAATCGACACGGGCAGGGCCGGGTACACCAGCGCCGCGGGGGCGGGGGCGGGGGACGCGGTCGCGGCGCCCGCGCGCGCCAGCCCGAGGACCGCCCGGGCGACGCGCGCCGCCGCGTCGGGGACCTGACGGAAGCTCGGGAAGTCGTTCACGTCGACGACCACCGGCCCGTCGGGGCCCAGGAGCACGTCAACCCCGTACAGGTCGAGCCCGTACACCGCTCCCACCTGCGCGGCGATCGCCGCGACCTCCGCCGACAGCGGCACGCGGCGCTCGCGCACCGAGGGGTCGGGGTGCAGCGGGGAGCAGCGCTCGGTCGCGAACAGCTCCCCGCCGACCGCGTACACCTTGATGTCGATGCCCGCGTTGGGCACGTACGGCTGGGCGATGAGCATGCCCTCGCCCGCGAGTACGGGGAGCATCGCCGCCAGCCGGTCGGGCGAGGACAGCAGGTGCACGGCCCGCCCGGAACTGCCGTCAGCGGGTTTGACGACGAGGGGGTACTCCGACGCCGGTATCTCCCCGAGCAGTTCCGGGGCCGCCGCCGCGTAGGTCGTCGGCAGCGGGAGCCCGCGGTCGCGGCCGATCGCCGCCGCCAGCGCCTTGTCCCGTACGCCGCGGATCGAGCGGGCGTCGTTGACCGTCGTCATCCCCGCGGCGGCGGCCGCTTCGAGCAGGGTCAGCCCCGGCCCGCCGGACACCGTCTTGAGCACCCACGCGTCGTGCGCGCCGGTCCGCACCACTTCGGTCATCCGCAGCAGCGAACCACCCGGCCGCACGACGTCGACCCGGTGCCCCCAGTCGGTCAGCTGCCGGATCACCTCGTTCGGCATGCCGTCATGGCGGTAGTGCTCCTCCACCAGGAAGCAGAGCCTCATGGACCTTCCCCGTATTCCCCGGACGTCCGCCGATTCCGTCCGGCGAGTTGTGACGTCACAGGATGTCATGAACCGCAATGTGCTGATCGGTCCGCGTGTGCGAAGGTGCGCCGCCCGGCCGCACCGTCCATGATCGCGGCGCGCTGAACCAGAGGCGGCGTCACCTCCGTACGGTGCGTGGTCGGCGCGCCGTCAGTACCGGACCCCTCCATAACGTGCCATGAAACAGGAGGAAAACATTCAAAAGGGCCACTACCCAACGTGAAACCCGCCAGGAACTTCCCAAAGCGATCAATAACTCACCTATAGTTGGCTCTCGTTACTCACAGGAACCCTCTCCTCCATTTACGCCCGGTATGAGGCTTTGATTGATGACGGCGCCGCCCTCCCCCCTTCGCCCCTCCGCACTCGCCCTGCTGATCACCGCAGCGGCCGGCGGAGCGCTCTCCACGGCGGCGGTGGCCGCGGCCCCGTCGTCCGTCCGTGTGCCCCTCGCCTGGTTCTCCGGGTCCGGCGTACTGCTCCTCGCCATCGCGGCCTTCGCCGTGACCTGGTCGGCGCGCACCGCCCGGCTGCTGCGCGGCAAGGTCTCCGGCCTCACCGGTGAAATCACCTCCCGCGACGCGTACATAGCCCGGCTGACCGCCGACACCTCGCGCGACGCGGCCAACCACCACGCCGAACGCGGCCGCCTCGCCGGCGCGCACGCGGCCGAACTCGAAGGGCTGATAGGTGCCCACGCGGCGCAAGTGGACGGCCTGGTCGCCGCCCACGCGGCGCAGGTGGACGGCCTGGTCGCCGCCCACGCCACCGAGCTGGACCGGCTGGCCGCCGCCCAGAGCGCCTCCCGCGAACGGCTCGGCAACGAGCTGCGCCGTGCCGAGTCCGGCCGGGCGGCCGCCATGGCGGCCGCCGCCAACGCGGCCGGCCGGATGCAGGCCCTCGCCACCGGCATGCTGGCCGACCTCCGCGACATGGAGCACCGGCACGCCGACGAGGACGTCCTCGGCGACCTGCTCCACCTCGACCACCGCACCGCGCAGGCGGGCCGCCTGGCCGACTCCATCGCCGTGCTCACCGGCGCCCGTTCGGGCCGCCGCTGGGCCAAGCCGATCGTCATGGAGTCCATCCTGCGCGGCGCCATGGGCCGCATCGGCGGCTACCAGCGGGTGCGGCTGCACTCCACCAGTGACGCCGCCGTCGCCGGGCACGCCGCCGAGGGCGTCATGCACGCCCTCGCCGAACTGCTCGACAACGCCGCGAACTTCTCCCCGCCGACCGCCGAGGTACACGTCTACGTGGAGGAGGTCCCGGCCGGGATCATCATCACGGTCGAGGACAGCGGCCTGGTCATGAGCGAGGTCCAGCTGCGCCGCGCCCAGCAGGCCGTGACCGCCGAGTCGCTGGACCTCGCCGGGCTCTCCGGAACCCGCCTCGGCCTCGCCGTGGTCGGCCGCCTGGCCCGCAAGCACGGGCTGACGGTCTCCTTCCGGCCCTCGGCGCGCGGCGGTACCGGCGCGCTGATGATGCTGCCGCAGGAGCTGATCAGCCGTACCCCGTCCGAGGCCGAGAGCGGCCCCGAGGCCGACGCCGCCCGCGCCGCAGCCCTGCCCGCCGGCCGGACGGTCCCGGCCGCCCTGACCGCCGGAGCCCCGGCGGCGGAGCCCGAGGCCGTGCACGAGACCCCCGCCGAGCCCGCCACCGCGGAACGCGCGGGAGTCCGTACCCGGGCGGCCGAGGACGGCGCACCCGCCGGGTCCCCCGGCGAGGCCCCGCAGGCCGGCGACAACAGCCTGCCCCAGCGCAAGCGCGGCCGCACCCTGGCCGCCGCCCACCCCGAGGGCCCCGACGCCGCCGGCGCGGCGGCGCGTACGAGCGGCACGGCATCCGGTGCGCCCACCGGCGCCTCCCGGTCGGCCGCCCGCTTCGGCAGCTTCCGCCAGGCGGTACGCGGCGCCGGCGCGGCAGCCGAACCTCTTGCGGCTCCCGAGCACCCGGCGGCGCCCGAACCGCCCGCGGCGCCCGCGCCGTCCCCCAACCCCACGCACCCGGAAGGCAACACGGAATGACCGGCTCCACCACCGACGAGACGCTCAGCTGGCTCCTGGAAGGGCTCCTCGAGCGGACCCCCGGCGCCCGCCACGGCCTCGTGCTCTCCCGCGACGGCCTCAAGCTGTGCCGCACGCCGGAGCTCTCCGTCGACCAGGCCGACCAGCTCGCCGCGATCGCCGCCGGCATCCAGAGCCTCTCGCACGGCGCGTCCATCGAGTTCGGTGACGGGACCGGCGGAGTCCGCTCCGCCATGGCCGAGTTCTACGGCGGCATCCTCTTCATCGTCGAGGCGGGCGAGGGCGCGCACCTCGCACTCGTCGCCGACGAGGACGCCGACGCGGGCCTCGTCGGCCACAACATGTCCGAACTGGTCGAGCAGCTCGGCGAGCACCTCATCGCCCGGCCCAGGGGATGAGCAGGAGCACGAGCAGGCCGGGCCGGGACGACTCCCCGGACCGGCTCTACACCCTCACCGGAGGCCGCAGCCGCGCCGGATCCGACGCCTTCGACCTGGTCACCCTGGTCGTCGCCGAATGCGACCCGACCCCCGGGATGCAGTCCGAGCACGCCGCGATCCTGCGCATGAGCCAGTTCCCGACGGCTCTGGTCGAGATCGCGGCCGAGCTGGGGCTGCCGGTGTCGATCGTGCGCATCCTCCTCGCCGACCTGCTCGGCACCGGCAAGATCAGCGCCCGGCATCCGCGTTCGGCGTACCACCTTCCCGACCCCGACATCCTGGAGCAGGTGCTCGTTGGACTCCGCAATCTCTGATCAGCGCGAAACCCGCCAGACCCTGCAGAGCACCGCCGACAACGGTCTGAAGATCGTCATCGTCGGCGGCTTCGGCGTCGGCAAGACCACCATGGTCCGCTCGGTCAGCGAGATCCGCCCGCTGAACACCGAAGAGACCATGACCAAGGCCGGGGAGGCCGTCGACGACACCGACGGGATCGCCGCCAAGACCGCCACCACCGTGGCGTTCGACTTCGGCCGCATCACCCTCGACGCGCGCAACGTGCTCTACCTGTTCGGCGCGCCCGGCCAGGAGCGGTTCTGGTTCCTGTGGGACCGGCTCTTCTCCGGCACACTCGGCGCCGTCGTCCTCGTCGACACGCGCCGGCTCGCCGACTCCTGGTACGCCATCGACCGGCTCGAACACCACGGCACCCCCTTCATCGTGGCCTGCAACGACTTCGGCGGGCCCGCCCACACCGCGGACGAGATCCGGGCGGCCCTCGACCTGCCCGACGAGGTCCCGCTGATCTTCTGCGACGCCCGCTCCCGCGAGTCCGGCAAGCACGTCCTGATCTCCCTCGTCCAGCACCTCCAGACGGCCGTTCTGACCAACCAGCCGAAGACCCCGGAGCCCACCCCGTGACCTGCCCCGCCGCCCACGATCCGCAGGCCGTCCCCCTCGGCGGCCCCCGGTTCCAGACCGACCCCGTCGAGCTCTACCGGGAGATGCGCCGCGACCACGGCGCCGTCGCCCCGGTCGTCCTCGACGGCGACATACCGGCCTGGCTCGTCCTCGGCTACCGGGAACTGCACCAGGTCACCAGCGACCCGGTGCTCTTCTCCCGCGACTCCGACCTGTGGAACCAGTGGGACCGCATCCCCGCCGACTGGCCGCTGCTCCCCATGATCGGCCGCAAGCAGCCCTCCATCCTCTACACCGTCGGCGAACGCCACCGCGAGCGGGCCGCCGTCATCTCCGACGCCCTCGAATCCGTGGACCCCTTCGAACTCAAGGGCCACGCCGAGCGGTTCGCCGACGAACTGATCGACACCCTGTGCGGCAAGGGCGCGTGCGACATCGTCGGCGAGTACGCGATGCTCCTGCCGCTGCGGGTCCTCGCCCGGATCTACGGCTTTTCCGACGCCCAGGGCCCCGGCCTCGTCACCGCCATGAACGACATGATCAACGGGCGGGAGGGCGCCCTGGACGGCCAGCGCCACCTCGGCGAGTCCATGTACGGGCTGCTCGCCGCCAAGCAGGCGGAGCCCGGCCACGACGTCGCCTCCCGGATGCTCGCGAACACGGCCGGCTTCACCGTGGACGAGATCGCCCAGGACCTGATGGTGATGATGGCCGCCGGCCACCAGCCCACCGCCGACTGGATCGGGAACTCGCTGCGCCTGATGCTCACCGACAACCGCTTCGCGGCCTCCCTCGCGGGCGGCAGGCACAGCGTCGGCGAGGCCATGAACGAGGTGCTGTGGGAGGACACCCCCACGCAGAACGTGGCGGGCCGCTGGACCTCGCGCGACACCAACCTCGGCGGCCGCCGCATCGCCCGCGGCGACCTCGTCCTGCTGGGACTGGCCGCGGCGAACTCCGACCCGCACGTGCGCACCGACGCGGGCGCCCTCACCGGCGGCAACAACGCCTTCTTCTCCTTCGGGCACGGCGAGCACCGCTGCCCCTTCCCCGCCCAGGAGGTCGCCGAGGTCATCGCCCGCACCGGCATCGAGGTCCTCCTCGACCGGCTGCCCGACGTGGACCTCGCCGTGCCGGCCTCCGCGCTGGCCCGCCGCCCCTCGCCCTGGCTGCGCGGACTGACCGAACTGCCCGTCACCTACACCCCGACCCCCGCCCTTGGAGCCACCCGATGACGTGCCCGATCGACCACTCCGGCCCCGCCGCCATCACCCTCGACCCCTTCGTCGCCGACCTCGCCGCGGAGAGCGCCGCGCTGCGCGCCGCGGGCCCGCTCGTACCGGTCGTCCTGCCCGGCGGCGTCGGCGTGTACGCCGTCACCCGGCACGCGGAGGCGAAGAGACTCCTGACCGACTCCAGAGTGGTCAAGGACATCAACGCGTGGGGCGCCTGGCAGCGCGGCGAGATACCCATGGACTGGCCCCTGATCGGCCTCGCCAACCCCGGCCGCTCCATGCTGACCGTGGACGGCGACGAGCACCGCCGGCTGCGCACCCTGGTCGCGCAGGCGCTCACGGTCCGCCGGGTGGAGAAGCTGCGGGCCGGCATCGAGGAACTGACGACGGACATGCTCGACACGCTGAACGCCCTGCCGTCCGGCGAGACGGTCGACCTCAAGCTGCACTTCGCGTACCCGCTGCCGATGAACGTCATCAGCCGGCTCATGGGCGTGGACGAGGGCGAACACCCGCGGCTCAAGGCGCTGTTCGAGAAGTTCTTCTCCACGCAGACCCTCCCCGAGGAGGTGCCGCAGATGATGGCGGACCTCGGTGCGCTGTTCTCCCGGATCGTGGAGTCCAAGCGGGAGAACCCCGGCGACGACCTCACCAGTGCCCTCATCGCCGCCTCCGAGGACGGTGACCACCTCAGCACCGAGGAGATCACCAACACCCTCCAGTTGATGGTCGCGGCCGGCCACGAGACCACGATCAGCCTGATCGTCAACGCCGTCGTCGCCCTCCAGAGCCACCCCGAGCAGCGCGCCCTGGTCCTCAAGGGCGAGGTCCCGTGGGAGAACGTCATCGAGGAGACCCTGCGCTGGTCCACCCCCACCTCGCACGTGCTGATCCGGTTCGCAGCCGAGGACGTCGAGGTCGGGGACCGCGTGCTGCCCAAGGGCGAGGGGCTCATCGTCTCCTTCGGCGCCATCGGGCGCGACGAGGAGCAGCACGGCGCGAGCGCGGGGGAGTTCGACGTCACCCGCACCCCCAACCGCCACATCTCCTTCGGCCACGGTCCGCACGTCTGCCCCGGCGCGGCCCTCTCCCGCCTGGAGGCCCTGGTCGCCCTGCCGGCTCTGTACGCCCGTTTCCCGGACCTGACCCTCGCGGTCGCCCCCGAGGAGCTCCGCAACAAGCCGATCCTCACCCAGAACGACCTCTTCGACCTTCCGGTGCGCCTCACTACGCCCGTGGTCTGACGGGGGATGCGCCCCGGAGCTGACGACCGGTCCGGTCCGCGCGCCTAGGTTCGGTGTCATGACACGACACCGGATCGCGGCCGCGGCCGCGTTACTCGCCGTCCTGCTCCCCCTCCCGTTCGTCGCCGCGGGCCCGGCGGCCGCCGTCCCGGCCGCCGAGGCGCCGACCCCAACCGCCGCCGCGGTGCCCGCCGCCGGGGCCGAACTGCCGGTTCCGACCGGCCGGTTCGCAGTCGGCCGGGAGGACCTGCACCTGGTGGACCGCAGCCGGACCGATCCCTGGGCGCACTCCGGCCCCCGCGAGCTGATGGTGACCATGCGCTATCCGGCGCGGCGCGGGACCGGCGGCCCTCCGGCCCCCTACCTCAGCGCCGAGGAGGCCCGGCTCATCCTGGTCGACCAGGGGCTCGACGGGGTGGTCCCGGCGGAGACCCTCGCCGGTACCCGGAGCCACGCCCGCCCCGGCGCCCGGCCCGTTCCGGGCAGGTACCCCCTGATCGTCCTGTCGCCCGGGTTCACCGTTCCGAGCGTCACCCTCACCGCCCTCGCCGAGGACCTGGCCTCCCGCGGCTACGTGGTGGCCGCGGTGGACCACGCGTACGAGAGCGCCGCCAAGGCCTTCCCGGGCGGCCGGATCCTCACCTGCCTGGTCTGCGCCGCGGCCGGCGGGGACGGCGGACGCGAGGCCGTCACCGCCGTACGGGCCCGTGACGTCGGCTTCCTCCTGGACCGGCTCACCGACCGCCGGCCCGCCTGGCGCCACGCCGGACTCGTCGACCGGCGGCGGATCGCCATGGCCGGTCACTCCATCGGCGGTGCCTCGGCCGTCACCGCGATGGCCGCCGACCCGAGGATCCGCGCGGGCGTCGACATGGACGGCGGACTGGCCGAACCGCATCCCCCGGGCGGCCTCGGGGGGCGGCCCTTCCTGCTGCTGGGAGCCGCCACCAGCGGGCCCGGTTTCCCCGGGGGCTGGGACGGGCAGTGGCCGCTGTTCGACGGCTGGAAGCGCTGGATCACCGTCGACGGCACCGACCACTTCGGCGCCACCGACTTCCCGGCCGTCGCCGACCACGTGGGCCTGCCCCGGCCCGACGCCCCGCTGCCGGGGAACCGGGCGATCGAGCTGACCCGGCGCTACGTGGCCGCCTTCTTCGACCAGCACCTCAGGGGCACGCCCCGCCCGGTCCTCGACGGCCCGTCGGCGGACGCGCCTGAGGTCCGCTTCCACCACCTGTAGCCGGTCCGCGCGGGGGACGGACCGGGGAGCCCGCCCGTCTGGGCCGCCCTGGTCCACGTCCTGGTTGGGGCGGCGCCGGCGGCGGCGCACCGCCTCCTCGCGCGACGAGCGGACCACAAGGCGGATGAAAAGGGCGGAGGGAAAAGCGGATGAGGCCCGCCGCGGGGGGCTGCTAGGTTGGCCACGTGCCGAAGCTGAATCAGATAATCGCAGTGGAAAAGGGCGTCAAGTCCAAGTCCCTCCAGGAGCTGACCCAGGCCCACCACGACGTCCAGAAGCCCGCCTTGCTGGCCGGCATCTCCCGCACCTACCAGCCCAAGGACGAGGAGGGCGAGCAGCTGCCGCCCGAGTCCACCCGGGTGCAGGTCAAGGCGGAGGACGCGCTGCGGGCGACGGCGGGGACGCTGACGCGCCTGTTCGACGTGACGGCCACCAAGGACTGGGCGAACCGAACGGCTGCCGCGGACGTCGTCGTCGAAGGGAACGTCCTGCTCCCGCAGGTGCCCGTGCCCTACCTGCTCTTCCTGGAGAAGCAGCTCACCGACCTGCACACCTTCGTGCGGAAGCTGCCGGTGCTCGACGCGTCCGAGTCCTGGAACCTGGACCCGTCCACCGACTCCTGGAAGACGGAGCCGGTGCGCACCATCCGCACCAAGAAGGTGCCGCGCAACCACGTCAAGGCCGAGGCGACCGACAAGCACCCGGCGCAGGTCGAGGTCTACTACGAGGACGTCCCGGTCGGCTACTGGACGACCGTGAAGTTCTCCGGAGCGCTCCCGGCCCGCCGGGTCAACGAGCTGCTCGACCGCGTGGAGAAGCTCCAGCAGGCCGTGAAGTTCGCCCGCGAGGAGGCCAACAACACCGAGGTCACCGACCAGCGGGTCGGCGACGCGGTGTTCGGCTACCTGTTCAGGTAGCCCCATGATCGCCCCCCGCGAGCGCGGGGGGTGCGCGAGAGCGCAAGCTGAAACTGATGTTGAAGCTGAAAAGGGGCGTCAGTTGGGGGTTCGAATCCCTCTCCCGGCACTACGCGCCGGGGTGGCCCAAGCCTGGCAGAGGCGGTCCCGTAAATCTCAGATTCTCGCTCCAGTCTCAGTATTCGCCGCCGAACACCGGATCGACCGGGCGCGGACGGTCATCGACGGATAGGGGTTCAAGTCCCCTCTGCGCCTCTCCTCGTGGCGCGGTAGTTCAAAGGCAGAACACGTCGGTCTAAGAATGATCCGCGGCCCTTAAACGCAGCCGGTGTGCGAAATGGGTGGCAAGCAGGAGCCCGGGAGCTGGACATGCTCCCGGGCTCTGTCACGTCCCCGGCCCGGAGGCCGGGGGGACCGTCACACCGGCACGGACACGAAGGTCCGGCCCGACTCGTTCTCCACCTGGATGGACTTGACGTCCGCCGGGTCCACGGCCGCCGAACCGTCCAGCGCCGCGCCCTTGCCCTCGCCCTTCTCCTGGCCCCCCACGACCCAACTGCCCGCGGTGGTGCGCTTGCCGTCCTTGGAGACCACGATCAGCCGGCACCGCTCGCCGGGCGGCACCCCGGTGACCGCGGCGCGCACGCGCACCCACTTCACCGCGGGTGTCATCTGTACGGTCATCCGCACCCCCGAGGCCGGATCGGTCGCCGATCCCAGCTTGGTCCCGGCCACCGGCGCCGAAGGCGACGACGACACCGTCGGAGACGGCGGCGGGGGCAGCGCCACCGGTCCGGAATCACTGCCGCCGAGCTGGGCGCCCGCCCAGAACACCGCGGCCAGCGAAGCCGCCGCGGCCAGTCCCGCCAGGCCCACGCGCCGACGCCGGTCGGCGGCCTGTTCCCCGCGCATCTGCCGCAGGGTGCGCTGGAGCATCAGGTCACCGCCGTGCGGCGGCCCGTCCAGGAACGCCTCCTCGGGCACCTCGCCCAGTGCCGCCTCCATTTCGCGCAACGCGGTCACCTCCTCACGGCAGTGCACGCAGCCGCTGATGTGTTCTTCGACCCGGCGGTTCTCCTCGGGGTCCAGGACGCCGAGCACGTACGGGCCGAGAAGTTCCTCCTCGTGCCGCTGCCGGTTCATGCCACCACCTCACGCAGTCCGGCCGGCTGCTGGGGCGGCCTGCCCGATCGATTTCCTTCTCTGGAGCCGTGCTCCCTGGCGCTGTTGTCCCTGAAGACCTCGCGCAGGGCCTTGAGCGCGTAGTGCGAACGCGACTTGACGGTGCCCGCCGGTATGCCGAGGCTGTCCGCCGCCTCGGCCACGCTCAACTGCCGGTAGTACAACTCCGTCAGCACGTCCCGGTGTTCCGGGGAGAGCTGGTCCAGGGCGCCCAGGACCGTCATGGTGTCCACGACGGCGTCCGCGTGGTCCATCTCCACCGGGGGAGCGGCGGCGGCCCCGGAGACCTCGGGCGGCCTCGCGGCCTTGGCGCGGTACCGGTCGGTGATGATGTTGCGGGCCACCGTCAGCAGCCAGCCCCGCACCGACCCCTTACCGTTCACCAGGACCTCGGAGTGCCGCCAGGCCCGGATGAGCGTCTCCTGGACGATGTCCTCGGCGGCGGCCCGGTCACCCGTCAGCCGGGTGGCGTACGCGAGCAGGGCGTGGCCGTGCTCCTCGTACACCGACTTGATCAGTGCCTCATCGGTCGAGCCCCGCCGAGTGCGGGGCCACAGTGGTCCGGCCATCTCACCCTCTCCGTCTTTCCTTGCTGGCTGGTGCGGTCGTAACACGCTGCGCGACCGCTCCCGGTTCAGGTGACCTGCGTCACTCAGGTGCGGCAGGCGCGGCCCGAGTTGAGGCAGTCGACGACTCCGGCCATCTGCGCCTCGGTCATCGCGTTCACGAACATGGCGTGGTCCGTTCTGGGGCTGTGCCGCTGCTCGGGGAAGGAGTCGAGGGCGACGGGCACGCCCGCGGCGACCTCGTACGCCAGGGAGACGCGCAGCTCGGGCACCGGGAAGCTGCCCGCCGGGCAGACCCCGCCGCCCGACGGGAACAGCAGGTGCGAACGGTGCCCGGCGCTCGCGGTCTCCAGGCCATTCCAGCAACTCGGGAAAACCAGGGTGCGGGTGACGAGCTCGCCCGCCGGGCAGCGCGGATAGCGGGTGGTGGCGCGGTCGGGGGAGCCCGAACACCCCCAGCGGGCCCGTACGTCGGCATCGGTCGCCGCCGTGAACCCCACGGCGTCGCCCGTCATCCCGCGCAGGAAGCGGGGCATCTGCACGACCTTGCTCACCGGGCTGCCGCGGAACTCCACCCGGACCGAGGCCTCCGCCACGATCTCGCCGGTGTTGCCGTGCCCGGCCGAACCCTCGTGCGGGCGCGGGCCCGGCCGGTCCAGCCGGCGCAGCACGGGCCAGTAGTACGTGGAACGGTCGCCACCCCGGCAGGTCGTGGCGGCCGCGGCCAGGGATTCGTCGGTGGACATCGCGTCCGTGGACAGGTTTCCCACGTACGCGTGGGTGTGGTGGGCGCCGGACGCCAGTCCCGGCGAGACCACCAGGTTGTCCTCGTTGTAGTGGCCCTCCTCGTTGCGGCCGCACTCCACCACGACCGAGCCGGCCGAGGCGTCCGGCCCGGAAGGCGGCAGGTCGCGGGGCGCGGATCCCGGCGCGACCGCGCCGATGTCCACGTAGTCGGAGGGCGCCGGACCGCCGGCCGCCGGGCCCGCGTGCGGACCGCCCGCCCGCGAGGCCCCCAGCACGGCGGCGGTGAGCCCCCCGCCCAGGACCAGGCAGACGACGAGAGTGAGCAGTAGGCGCGCGTTCCCCATGGCGGTCACGGTCGCCGGTGGCGCCACCTGCGTCAACCCGGCATCCGTTTGGCGGGCTCCGGGCCCGCAACTTTTCATCCTGGATGGCGGTTTGTGCGTAAAAGCGACCCTTCTCGAGCGCACCCTCGTCGCGAGGAAGGAATCCCCGGCATGCCACCTTCCAACCCCCTCCTGCACCGCGTGATCCGCGAGACCGGCTGGACCTACGAGGCCCTGGCCCGCCGGCTCAACACGAGTGCCCGGGCGGCCGGCCTCACCACCGCCTACGACCGCACCGCCGTCGCCCACTGGCTGCGCGGCAGCACCCCGCGGGACCCCGTCCCCGGCCTGCTCTGCGAGATCCTCTCCGGGCGGCTCGGCCGCCCCGTCGACCCCGAGGACATCGGCATGGGGCACACCGTGCCGACCGGGCCCACCACGGCCGCGGCGGAGCTGCTGGCCGGAGTTCCGGGACTGCAGCCGCACCGCCGCCACCGGCCGGGGCCCGACGGCCCCGGGGCCCCGGAGCGCGACGGCCACCGGGTCCCGGAGCGCGAGGACCACCGGGTCCCGGAGCAGCGCGACCGGCCCGCTCCCGTCCCAGGGGCGCACGCCCCGGCCCTCCCGCGCACCGGACTGCGCCGGGCCGCCGAGGACTTCTTCACCGTGCAGGTGGACGCCCTCGGCGGCGACGCCACTGCGCCCGTCCTCCTCGCGTACCTCCAGAGCACCTTCCACGCGGTGCTCGGCACCGGGGGAGAAGGCGCCCTGCCCCCTCGAACTGGGCCACGCCGCGCACCCCCGCCATGGTCCAGGCGTTCGTCGCGGCCCAGGCCGCCCACGTCCACGCTGCCCTGGGGCAGCGGGACCCGGCGCTCGCCTGGCTGGCGCCCGCGGACCGCCTCCAGGGCGGCGCCCGCGCGGACGCCGACCCCTTCCACACGTACCGGCCCGCCGCCCTGCACTTCAAACGCGGCGTCGTGCTGGGCCTGCTCGGCGACCACGAGGCGGCCCACGCTGCCCTGGACGCCTCCCTCGCGGCCCGACCGGCTCAGCAGGAACGGGCGATCATGCTGACCCACGTGGAACGGGCCCGCCTCTCCCGCCTCGCCGGCCGCGGAACTGCGCCGCGCCCAGGCCCTCAACCGCGGGGTGCACTCGCCCAAGGCCACCCGCGAGATCGCGCGCACGGGCGGCGCCTGAGAGCGCCGGGGTCAGGCCCCGTCGCGTTCCCGGAGGGCCGCCTCCAGGAGGGCGATGTCCGCGGCGTCCTTGCTCCGGCGCGGACGGGCGGGATCCCAGACCGGGGTCATCCGCTTGATCTCGATCTGGGCGCGCGCACTGACGACCGGGCAGCGCGTCGCGCCGATCCGCCCGGACCCGCCGTCCAGCATCCCCGCGGGCCAGGGCGCCCCCGCCCAGGGCCCGCCCGCGACCACCACGCGACCGGCGGCGTCCCGCGCCAGGAGCGTGAAACTGCTCTCCAGCCCGTCCTTGGCGAAGTCGAGCTGCAGCTCGGGCGGCGGCCCTGGCACCGGCCGGTAGCCGAGCCGCAGCAAGCCCTCCGCCAGGATCCCTGCGTCGTCGGCCCGGGCGAACCAGTCGATGTCCCCGTGGTCGCGGGTGACGGTCCCGAGGAAGAAGTCCACGGCCCAGCCCCCGCGCAGCCACAGCGGGACGCGGAGCCCGCGGGCCGTGCCGAGGACTTCGGCGATCTGCCGGAGCTGGTGTTCGGAGCGTCGTACGTCCACGGTCCGGCACGCTACGCGGGAACCGCCCCACCGGGCACGCCGATTAACCGCACCCCCCGGGGACCGTCGGCACCGCCTGCCGCCGGGACCGCCGGGACCTCGGCACCGCGCGCGCCGTCGGGGACGCGCCGCCACCGTCAGGGGCTGCTGCGCCGCGCGCCCGCCCGGAACGCGCCGTGCGCGGGGCCTGCGCCGCGCGCCCGCCCGGAACGCGCCGTGCGCGGGGCCCGGTTGTCCGTACGGCCGCTTGCCGCCCCGGGGCGCGACCGCGCAGAGTACCGCGTATGACACCGTCCGAGCTTCTGCGTGCCTTCGTCCGTACCCGTGCCTCGCTCGACGGCGCCGAGGTGTTCTTCTGGTGGACCGGAGACGTGTACTCCTGGGCGCCGGGCGAGCCGTACCGGCGCGTGTTCGGCTTCGAGGGGATCAACGCGGCCCGCCTCACGGAGGACGAGGAGACCGGCGGGTACCGGCTGTTGACCCGGGAGGCCGCGTTCTACCTGGACCCGCTGTCCCGGGAGATCCTGGAGACCTGGGAGGACAAGCCGGTGGTCCACGTCTGGAACGACCCGGCCAACCAGAGGCTGCGGCCGTTCCCGATCCCCGTGACCACCCTCGGCGACCAGGTCTGCTTCAGCCTGGAGATCCCGCTGGCCTACCCCTCGCCGCTGCCCGTCGCGGAGTTCCCGGCCAACTCGGCGGACGACACCTACCGTGCACTGGAGCTGTTCCAGTTCTTCGCGCCCGCGAGCGTCCTCGACGCGGAGGCAGGGCCGGATCCCGACGCGGTGAGCGTTCCCGCGACCATGTCCTGGATGCGGATGTCCCCGTACCTCCCGTGGATGGAGCAGGCGCAGCGCCCGGGCGGCCTCGCGTTCCACTGCCGGGGCCGCAAGCTGGGCGCGTACGCGGAGGTGCCCGAGCGGACGCGGGAGTACATCGCCGCCCACCACCCCGAGTACGCCCACGCGCCGGAGAGGTGGACCGAGCCGAACGAGACCAGCTGGACGTACTTCCGCAGGCTCGCCCGGCCCTGACGGGCTCCGCCGGGGCCGGGCCGGGTGGCCGCGCCCCGCACCCGGTCGCTTCCCGCCTGCCCGCCGGCCCGTGCCGAGCCCCCTCCCTGTGGGTGGTGGTGGGGGTGGCAGGGGGGTTCGGACAAGGGTTTTCCCCGTATCGGGTTCACCTCCGCGTTGCCTACTGTCTGCC